>JAENWJ010000052.1 GCA_016649995.1 Peptostreptococcaceae bacterium | reverse complement strand
TTGGAGCTGACAGCAAAAAAAGTGAGCGTAACACTTGAGGGAATAAGGCAAGAGGTCGTTCTCTCATCCGATAGATGGAAGATGGAGGCTTTGTTTGGCGAGCTTGAAAGAACTAATCCATTCATGGCGATAATATTCTGCAGAACAAAGCGTCGAGCAGACAAGCTTGAGGAAGAGATGATCCTTAATGGATACGACTGCAAAAAGCTTCATGGAAGCATGCCGCAAAATACTAGAACAAGGGTTGTGAAGGAATTCAGGGAATTAAAGTTCCAGTATCTGATAGCTACGGATGTTGCGGCCAGAGGGCTGGATATCACCGGAATAACCCATATATACAATTTTGATATTCCCGAGAGCCCGGAGATCTACATCCACAGAATAGGTCGAACCGGCAGGATGGGAGAAGACGGGGCTGCGGTGACCTTTGCGAGCCCGCGTGACGAGGAGAAGCTTTTTGAAATAGAAAAGGAAATAAAAATCAAACTTCCCAAGAAAGAGCATGTTCACGATATGGAAAATGGAAGCGGCGAACCCGGAACAAAGCCAATAAATAGAGCGGTGAATAAGACTGTTCGAGGAGCTTTGAAAAAGGACAAGAGGCCCAAGGTAAATAAAAGAGGCAAAAGAAGAAAATAGTTTTTCAGGATTGATGTAGGGGGATAGGTGGCGATGGGTTTGGGTGAGGACGGAATGAAAAAAAACAAAACTGTAAATACAGTCCTGCTGGTTATTTATCTGACGGTTTTTTCAAAGCTTTTCGGCTTGGCAAGGGACATGCTTATAGGATATAGGTACGGGACTTCTGTCGAAAGCGATGCATATTTCGTCGCCTATAGGATGACAATAACTATCTTTCTTTCAATAGGAAGCGCCATAACGGCAACCGTTATTCCATTTGTTGTGCATTATATAAAGGGCAGGGATAACGAAAAGCTGTTTGAATTCACAGGAAACCTAATGACAGTGTTATTTGCAGCGGGAGTTTTAATTGCAGGAATAGGCTTTGTTTTCGCTCCGATATATACAAAGCTTATTGCAATCGGATTTGAAGGAGAAAAGCTTGCTTTGACTGTTTCAATAGTCAGGATATTTTTTCCGGTAATGATTCTTGTGCCACTAGTATACTCATTCATTTCGTTTTTACAGTCAAAAGGGAAATTCGGAGTAACCTCTTTAGTCAGCCTTCCATATAACCTGATACTCATTTCCTATCTTATAATTTTTAATTCTACATTGGGAGTTGAAGGTCTTGCCTATGCTACCCTAATAGGATGGGCGGGACAGCTTCTGTTGCTCTTAATCTTCTCGAGAAAAGAGTCATTTAGGTACAAACCGGTATTTAAGATTAACAGCGAGATGAAACATATTTTCGGGCTAATGCTTCCCATATTGTTTTCGTCGGCAGTTTACAACATAAATATATTGGTCGACTCGAGCATAGCTTCAACCTTGGCGGACGGGCAACTGGCTTCGCTTAATTATGCCAACATAGCATACACTGCAGTTGCTACAACGATGATATTTGGAATAAGTACGGTTCTTTTCCCCCAGTTTTCCACCCTTGTGGCTGAAAACAGGATTGATGAGATGAAAAAAAGAATTTCCAAGGCAGTGCGGGTAATGATATTTATATTCATGCCTGTCATGTTTGGAATACTTGCAATAAACAAGGAACTTGTACAGGTTCTTTATCAGAGGGGAACATTCGACATAAGCAGCGTTAATTCCACATCTGCAGCATTGGGCTTTTATGTTGCGGGTATGGTGGGTTTTTCGATTCAGGAGCTTTCAAACAAGGTCTTTTATGCCTTCAAGGATACGAAGACACCATTCTATACAAGCCTTGCAAGTGTTGCAATAAATATAACTCTCGACCTTATTTTCGTAAAAATAATGGGCATAAGAGGATTGGCTCTTGCCACATCCATAGCCGTGACTCTAAACGCACTTGCCATGCTTTATCTAATACAAAAGCGCATCGGCAGGTTTGATAAAAAGGAAATTTTGACACAGTTTCTAAAGGTTGCGGCAATAGGCATTGTCATGATGATAGCAGTGGCGTCCTTTAATCAGTTTCCGATAACATTGTATTTGCGAGTTATCATGAGCATATTATTGGGAATTGTATTATACTATATAATGAGTGATAGAATTAAGCTTCTGGAAATTGATTATATAAAGTCTGAAATAAACTCCTTGAGAAAAAAGCGAAAGGGAGACGCATAGAATGAAGAAACTTTACCTAGGGCTCTATTATTCCATAGCACGTAACATGCCGCGGTCAGAAAGGCCTTTTAGTTTTGGGGCAAAAAAACTGAGAGGTTTTTTAGCGTCAAAGCTTTTTTTGAAAACCGGAAAAATAATCAACATAGAAAAAGGTGCGTATTTCGGTAGTGGGAAGGGCATTTCAATTGGAGACTATTCCGGAATTGGAGTGGACGCAAAGCTGTCCGGAGAAATTACCATAGGCAACAATGTGATGATGGGTCCGGAGGTCATGGTTTACACATCGAACCACAACTACGGACGAAGGGATATTCCAATGATCGAGCAGGGCAACTCTGAAATGAAGCCCGTTGAAATAGGAGACGATGTTTGGATTGGAGCAAGGGCAATAATCTTGCCTGGCATAAAGATAGGCAGTGGCAGCATAATAGCGGCGGGAAGTGTTGTGGCAAAGGATGTTCCTAAGTACTCTATCGTGGGGGGCAATCCCGCAAAGCTTATAAAGATGAGGTTCGAAGATGAATGATATATTTATTTTTTCAATGCTTGCGTGGGATGCCCATCTCTTGCATCGCAGCCACATGCTTGCCAAATATTTTAAAAAACACGGCAAAGATGTATATTATGTTGAAAAAATCAATTCGTACAACCCCTTAAAGCTGGGAAGGTATGAGCTTGAGAAAAAAGATGTATCGGTACTTAAAATCTACGCATTGCCCTACTTCAAAGGCGTTTCTAAATGGGTATTTAAGGCAAATGATAGTTTTATACATAGGGCGATGAAGGACTTCCTGAAAAGTGCAAATATTTCTGATGCCGCTGCAGTTATTTCAACACCGCATTGGTCCGTTTCCATAGGAGAAATTGAAAATTTTAATAACCGTATTTTCTACGATATAAGCGACGATTACATAGCCTTTGCAAGCAATGGTATTTGGAAACACATATTGGAAGAGTATGAGAAACATGCGGTGGAAATTTCTGCCAAGGTTTTTGTAACAACAGAAACCCTCATGGGCAAGGCAATAGCCAAGGGCCTTCTTATAGAAAACGGAGTTGATATTGACAGCTTCAGCTCGGCTGTGAAAAAGGAATACGAAACAAAGGGGAAGGTCATCGGCTTCATAGGTGGACTCTACTCCTGGATTGACTACAATCTTATTGCAAAGGTTGCCGCATCGCATCCGGATGACCTGTTGGTCTTGATAGGGCCTACAGATTCCAAAGGTTCGATGGACAGGCTTTCAAGCCTTGAAAATGTACGCTATCTAGGGCCCATCGACAAGGACGAAATCCAGGATTACTACGCATCGTTTGATATAGGGATAATTCCGTTTCTTTCCGAAAGCGAATACCCGAGGCTTAAAACGGTCAATTCGAACAAGGTTTACCAGTATCTGTACTTTGGTTACCCGGTAGTGTCAACCAACTTTAATCAAGTCGATAAGCTGAGAAACATTGTTCTCGTTTCAGACACGCATGAGCAATTTATAGAGAACATCAATACTGCAAAGAAGCTTGGAATAAATAAAGGCAAGGTTGATTTGAACGCGATTTCGTGGGAAACGAAGGCGCTTGAAATGATGAAGTTTTTATAAGGAGAGAAATCCGGTGGGTGAAATTCGAGTACTGCATTTAATAAGCGGAGGAGACACAGGGGGAGCAAGAACCCATGTGATGAATTTAATAAACGGGCTTTCTGAAAGTGTTTTTGTGATGCTCGTAACCCTCATGGAATCGGATTTTACGGAAGACGCAAAAAAATTGAAGCTTCCCCTTACTATATTGAACCAAAAATCAAGATTTGACCTAAGCGTTACAAAGGGAATAGAAAGCCTTGTCAAGAAAAACAATATCAATCTAATCCATGTTCACGGGGCTCGGGCTAATGTTATTTCGACATTCGTAAAAAAACGATTCCCTAATGTTCCAATTGTAACGACAGTCCACAGCGACTATCTTTTGGATGATTACAGAGGCGGTAGGTTGGCAACGTATGTTTTTAGAAAAATAAATGCGAAGGCACTTAAAAAAATGGATTACTATATAGGTGTTTCAAATAGCTTCAAAGAGATGCTTCTCGGCAGAAATTTGGGCACGGAGGACAGCGTATTTTCGGTCTACAATGGCCTTGATTTTGAAGAGGAGGCAAGGATAGAAAGGGACAAGGAAGAATTCTTTAAGGATTACGGAATCGATGAAGGGGATACTCTTGTATATGCCGGAATAATGGGCCGGCTAGATGTTGTTAAGAATCACAAGCTATTTATTGAGGCAGCAAACGAGGTTTTAAAAACACATGGAAACTACAGATTTCTATTGGCCGGTGACGGGATCTTAAAGGGTGAGCTTGAAAAGCTGACGGAGAAATACGGTATCTCCGACAAGGTTTATTTTCTGGGGTTTGTAGATCGTCCATATGAATTCTACAATGCAATAGACATCAATCTGCTTACATCCCTTAGTGAATCCTTTCCATATGCTATGCTTGAAGGCGCTCGTATGAAAAAGCCCATAGTCACAAGCAATGTCGGAGGGGTTGAGCTTGTCGTAGAGAATGGCAAGACCGGTTATATAGCGAACGGTTTTAATGCGGCCGAATTTGCTGAAAAAGTAGTGATACTTGGGAATAGAGAACTGAGAGAAAAAATGGGAGAAGCTATTTTTGATGTTGTAAAAGAGAATTTTTCCATGAAGCAATTTGTTGAAAACCATATAGAAATATATCATAAAATTTTGGAGGACAGGTAGATGAAGATTATAGACGATAAGGGCAAGCTGTTTGGAACCATAAACATAATTGACTTGTTTGTTCTGCTTATAATTGTGCTTGCGGCAATTTTTCTTGCAGGCAGAATGCTTCCCGGCACAGAAAGTGGGGAGGCTGGAACGCAAAAGGAAATGGAATACACGGTGAAGGTTGAGGAAGTGTCCAAGTACACAATTGACGCTGCCAATGTAGGGGATGCTATATTCGACTTTGAAACCGGGTCTGACATAGGGGTGATCTCAAAAATTGGCCACAATCCTCATATGGAGTATTTGGTTAATAAGGACAACGAAGCTGTAGCTATTGAGTCTTTAGATAAGTTTGACTTATTCATAACCGTTAAGGCCAATTTTGTAGAGACGGATAAGGCCTTGATGATAGAGGACATGATTGTTGCTGTAGGAAGAAAGGTGCTTGTATACAATAAGTATCTATTTGTAGAAGGCAAAATCTATTCGAGGGAAAGTGGAATAGATGAATAACATAGCCCAATCAAGCTTTTTATGCAGAAAATGCAGTGCGCTTGGGCGGTGTTTCAAGTATAGCAGAGCAAGAAAAATATGCAGCTGGAGATTTCATGAATTGCATTTTTTCAGCAAACCAATAGTCGAAACGCAAAACTATTCGGGGGGGAGTTTGCTGGTTAAATACTTGAAAGGAAGCTTTCTGTGCAATCAATTGCAGCTTATGTTCGAAGAGGAGAAAAGACAGAATGATGAAAAATAAGTTTGGAATATTTCTCTTGATGATTGTTGCCGCTTTTGGGGCACTTGTACTCTACAATGTATACGAGGGAAGGGATTTGAATCTTGGCCAAAATACCGAAACGGTTTTTGTGACAATCGCATATGACGGACCGGTAGAGATAGAAAAAGAGTCTTTAGTTGATAGAGCTATTTTTAAAAGTGGAATCGAAAGTGAAGGAAGAATTGTTTTCATTGAAAAAACTGAAAACAATTACCGAATAAAGACATCCATACCGGTCACAAAAAGCGGTCCCTACATGAAATTCGGATCGCAGCCTGTCAAGATTGGAAAACCTTTCATTTTAGAGGGCGGAGAATTCTATTTTGAGGGATATATATCGTTGATTGAGGCAGGTGTTGACAATGAAAAATAAATGGGCATTGTTGGACATTGTTACATTAGTCTTGCTCGTAATAATGGTTTGGGCTATATCAAGTGAAGTGATACAAGTATCCAAGGTTGATCTTTCTCCCAAGGAAACCGTGGAGGTTGCTTTTAAAGGCATCTACACCGGAAGCAAAATAGATGTAGACGATTCGTTTCAGGGAGAGCAATTGTCTATCGAAAAGGAATGGCTGCAAGCATCAATCGTTTCTGTTGAAACGGTTGGCGACAGTATAGTATTTGGCATATCCGGAAGCGGCACCGGTAAATCAGGGGAAATCTTCATCGGAAAACAGGTGCTGAAGATAGGAAAAGAATTTGTGCTTGAAACCGAAAGATTAAAAATACCAATCACAATTTTGGAGATTGAAAAGATAGGTGAGGAATAATTGCCGAATTCCTTTGGAAGCATGACAGAAAAGCTATTTTTTACAATTGAATATAAATGCAGGCAAATGCTTTTAAATGTTTTTGGAGCCGAGCCCCTAGGCAGATTGAAGTGCGCATCGTATTTTGACAACATTGTGCTTTTGCCGCTTTTTTATATGTTCTACGATTATCTGCTAAGATTTTCGGGCAGAGCTACTATGCTTGTGCAACTGTGGGACGAATTGGCCTTGATTTTTTTCATTTTCCTAATGGCATTTGATTTTAACAGGGATTACCGGCCAAAACGCTGGAAGATACCTGTAGCTTTGTTTTTATTGTCCGGGATTGCAGGGATCGCTGCATCGGGATACTTCGGAAGAAGCACCTTTGATGGATATCGGTTGATTTTTCAGCCGGTCTTGTGGGGAATCTATTTTATCCGCATATTCAGTAAAGAGAGCACAAGGGCCAAGGCTGTGGATGTTCTAATAACAATAGGAACATTCATTTCAATTCATGCTATAATGCAAATAATATTCAAGGTTCCAATGCGGGGCAACTGGGTGGATACAACCGATGTAATCTCGCTAAGGGCGTTCTCCATATTGGGAAGTCCTAATAGTCTTGGGTCCATTCTGATAATGCACATAGGGTTTTTGACGGGTCTTGTTTGGGCGGAAAAGAGGAAGCGAAAAAAGGTGATTTACATTCTTTGCGAGGCAATTGCGCTCGTGGCTCTGTATTTCACATACTCTAGGGGAGCGATTTTGGCCCTTGCCGTTTCAACGGGCATTCTGCTCATGATAAACAATAAAAGGCTTTTGCTATATCTATCGTTCTTGGGGACGGGACTGATTTTGCTTATCGACAAGGGAGCATACAGATTCTACAACCTAGTGAGTCCCGACACCATAAGCAACATGATGAAGGACGGGCGTCTTTCCAAGTGGGCCTATGCCTTTGGAGAGTTTTTAAAGAATCCTGTCTTCGGAAAGGGCTATGGCCAATTCGGAGGATCTATTGCAATAAAGTACGGAATAACAAATTTTTACACGGATAATTTTTACCTAAAAACACTGGTGGAAAACGGTTTGTTCGGACTGATTGCGTTCCTATTGTTTGCAGCATATTTTATATTTAAGTTTGCGAGGGAAGGGAAGAATCGCGTGCAAATGGGAATATCCATAGCACTAATTGCATTTCTGCTTCATAATTTTGTAGACAATCTTTACGGAATACCGGTGCTGACATTTTATTATTATGTCTATTTTGCAATGGGAATCAGCATGTTAAACGATACGGCAAGGGAAGTGGCTTGAATGAATAATTGGAAAAGAATAATAGCAGCACTTGTTATACTTGGGCTTTTGTACTCCGCATTTATATTTGTTCAAAAGTCTAAAACAAGGGATGCGGGCGAAGAAATATCATATAGGAATTTGCGCATAACCTTCCTCGTAAAAGAGGTTGAAAACAATGTATCGGATTATATAATAGCCGACGCAATTGTTGTGGACCATGAAAGCGGGCTGGAATTCGGAAAGATAAAAGACTACTTGTTGACTAGCCATATGGAAACGGAAATCATTAATGAAGAGCAGGCAATAATATCGTATCCTGCAAAAAGCGATTTATATCTGACGGTTGAAGCAAGCGCCACCGAACTCAATGACTCCTATGTAGTAGCCGCAAAGAAGCCTGCAATAGGAAAGAAAATAGCGCTTTATAGCAAGGAATACGCCTGCTATGGAACGATTATAAAGATTGAGGAAATTGACAATGATTGATGACATTAAATTGGAGAAGGCGCTAATTTATGGCGGGGCGATTGTATTTCCTTTTGCAAACATAAAAATTTCAAGCATGGTTCTTTTACTTGCATTCCTGGTATGGATTGGAAAAAGGATATTCGGGGGAAAACCAATTGTAATGGCAACCCTTGATTGGGCGGTAATAGCCTTCTTTCTCGTAAATGTCATTGGAAGCTTTTTTTCCTATGATCCCGTTTCCTGCGCAAAGCAGCTCTTCATGCTGGCCTCTTTGATTGGAGCCTACTTTGTAATCTCCAACGAGTTCGATGGCAGCGAAGTGCGCACATTGCTGCTGCTGATGCTTTTTTCCTCGATAGTACCTATTTTGTACGGGTATTATCAATCTGGAACCTTGGCGGGAAACCAGGACCTTTGGATTGACAAATCTATAAACCCCGATTTGGAGGCCAGAATCTATTCCGTTTTTACCAATCCGAATATTTACGGTGAATACCTGGTTAATACATTTTTCATAGCACTTGGTCTTCTGGCTACAAACAAAAAGAAAACAGGCAAGATTTTGCTGGCACTGTTTTGTCTGGCAATAACATATCAGATAATACTTACCTACTCTAGAGGGGCTTGGATAACATATGTTGCGGGGTTGGGACTCTTCCTGCTTGCATACAATTGGAAATTCATTGCCGCGTTTATTCCTTTGGGAATAGGAGCCCTAGCTTTTTCCCCTGTGGTGGTAAAACAGAGGATAGGCAGCATAATTAACGGGTTCCAGGATTCTTCATTTTACTACAGGGTTGAAATATGGAAAAATGCGATTGAAATGATAAAGGTTTATGGACTGACAGGCTTGGGATACGGATATCAGTCTTTTCATCAATACTATGCCCATTACAAAACACCGGGATACAATGCCACACATTCACACAATGTGTTTTTGCAGGTGTGGCTAGAATCGGGAATCGTCGGATTTCTGCTATTCATATATATCGTTTTAAGCGTAATTGCATACAACCTTAAAGCAATAATGAAATCAGGCATAGCCGGAGGCTGCAAGGAATTGATTTCCCTGGCAATCATCATCGCAATTCTTCTTCACGGAATGATAGACTATACATTGTTTGACTACAGGATAACCTTTCAGTTTTGGATGGCGCTGTCATTGACAGCATTCTCAGTGAAGGAAAAAAGAGCTGGACAATAAATTGTTTTTAAACGAATCAAGTACAAGGTGGAATTTTATGAAGGCATTTATAATAGGATACTATGGTTCAGATAACATTGGCGACGAGGTGCTTCTTAGCCAAACAATAAGGATGATTAAGAGGATAAGGCCTGATGCTGAGATTAGGTCTCTGTCCTACTGCGCTGCGAAAACAAAAGAACTTCACGGAATAGGAACAGTAGGCAGGAACAAGTATGTAGAAATAGTTAAGGCAATCCGTGATGCGGACATAGTTGTGGGGGGCGGGGGCTCCATGCTTCAGAATGTTACAAGCAATAGGTCCCTTGTATATTACCTTGCGCTTTTAAAACTTTCTACATTGCTCAAAAAGAAGGTTATACTGCTTGGGAATGGATTCGGCCCCGTCAAGGGAGACTTTTGCAGGAATATGGCAAGACGTGTTTTGAATGGGATAGACGCCTTCGTCGCACGTGACAAGGAAACTGTTGAGAACTTGAAAGATCTTGGAGTGATGTCTGAAATTAAATTGGCCGCGGATTTGTCGTATTACGGATACAAACCGTCGAACGCCGAAAATAGCAAAAAAGTGGTCTTGAATGTGAGGCCTTGGAAGAACAATGAACGAATAATCGAAGAAATGGCAAAATTCGTAAAGAAACTTGTCGAGAATGGATATGAAGTGGAATTCTTGTCAATGCAAAAAGACAAGGATGAAAAATTGAAGGAAAAGATAGAAGAACGTGCCGGAATATCGCTATCCTTGATACCTAATACGGTAGACGGATTTTTGAACGATGCGGGAAGCTATTGCTGTTTGGTAGGTATGAGGCTGCACGCACTCATCTGGGCCGGCCTGAAGGACCTGCCATTTGTGGGCATAGAGTATGATCCCAAGATTAAGTCCTATGTTAATTCGGCAGGGCAGTTGAGCTCGGAAACAGTTGATGACATTGACGCGGAAAGGCTGTGGAATGATTTCAGCGAGCTGATGGACAATTTCGAAGAAAGGAAATCGACCCTTGTCAAAAATAATCTTATAATGAAAGAAAAAGCGGATATAAACTATGCCGCTCTTAAGGAAATATTGGGATGATGTTTTCTCTTATGGAATAAACATCCCTATAAATAATCGCTTTTATTTTTTCAAAGCCGTTTTGGCTGAGGCTTGATGGACGGGACATAATAAGAAGAGAAATAGCCCTTTTATTATCAGAAAAGGATGGCTGAAGGTAATCGTATTCATTGCGGAAGAAACCGAGTCGCTCATAGAATGCGATTCTTTTTTTTGCGGTTTCAGTTTCCGGTTTTTCCACTTCAAGGACTACATCTTGATTTTGCTTGATTGACACTCCCCACGGATAAATGAGGCCACTGAAAAAGCACCCTATTTTAGCGTAAATTTTTTGTTGCAAAAATCCAATTACAATTATTCGTTTTGTATATAAATTTTCGCTAGAAAAAGATGCCTATTTCCCCATCAATTTAATTATTCTTTTCATATTTGC
>JAENWJ010000051.1 GCA_016649995.1 Peptostreptococcaceae bacterium | reverse complement strand
GATAACTCTTAGAACTAAAAATCCGTATATGGAGGAGATTGACAGTTTCTATGGGTTAGCTGGAGATGTAGCAATTATTGAGATGGCTGCATCGGCTGGACTGCCTTTGGTGATGGACCGACTGAATCCTATGGATACAACTACTTATGGAGTAGGGGAACTTATTACGGATGCGATTGCCCGTGGCAGTAAAAAATTAATCATTGGATTAGGCGGAAGTTGCACAAATGATGCGGGTGCGGGAATGGCTGCAGCATTGGGAACGAAATTTTACAATGCAAAGGGAGAAAGCTTTATCCCAGTAGGCGGAACACTGTCAAAAGTTAGGAGCATAGACAAAACGGAAACAGAGTTGTTGACAAAAGGATTAGAAATAATAGGGATTTGTGATATTGATAATCCGATGTATGGTGAACAAGGTGCTGCATATGTTTTTGCGCCTCAGAAGGGAGCTGACCAGCCAATGGTTGAATTGTTAGACAGCGAACTCAGGAGTTTTGCCGCAGTAATAGAAAAGGCATCAGGGGATGAAGTGGCTAATATAAAGGGAGCAGGGGCTGCTGGGGGAATGGGGGCTGGTGTTCTTACATTTCTTAATGGTCAGCTTAAACAAGGAATCAATACAGTTCTGGATTTGGTGGAATTTGAAAAGCTTCTTGACGGATGCGACGCAGTGTTCACAGGGGAAGGACGTTTGGATTCGCAAAGCTTTTATGGGAAAGCAGTTGCAGGCATAGCGCGCCGAGCCAAACCCTACAATATACCAGTAATAGCCGTTGTAGGCATTATGGATGAAAACATGTCTGAAATTTTCGATGAAGGTGTGACAGAAGTCTATGAAACAGCACGTGGACGCGACAACTTTGCAGAGATAAAAGCAAACTGCATCGAGGATTTACGATTGGTCCTAGAGGAAATTCCTATGATATGTAAAAAATAAATTCCGCATTCTCTTGAATGGAATATTAATAGAGTGAGTTTTAATTCCCCCGAATTCTTATTAACAGTAATCAACATGATGTAAATGGTAAACTAAATTACCATAGGACAATTTAATTTTCCCTAACTATCACCCAAACAACATTTTCAAGAACAGAATGATAGCTGCAGAATGATGCATTTAGTCAATAAGTGAGTTATGGTACTCATCCAATTTATCTTTTGACCTGCCTAATTCTTTCACGGAACAGTTAATTGTCACATTATATTAAATGGCAAACCTGTATTATTCAAAATTCTCATGAAAGCCCAACTAGGAAAGTTCAGGTAGTTTATATGAAAAAGGTTAGCGAAAAAAAACAGTCAAAAATTTTCAGACAGGAATGATTACAGCGACAGCCAATAGTGGCCGGTCACCTCCATCCAATTCTGGTTTTTTTGTATAAGATATCACTTTAATGAGTAAAAGGAGAAGAGAAAATGTCTAAAAGTAATAAAACACATTTCCAAAAGGCACATTTGCTGGTGCTGGCGCCGGTATTTGCGCTGATCTGTACGCCCTTCTTCCCGTTCGTCAACAATGGGGGATTTACCTTGGGGCTCCCAAACGTCTGCGTGTGGGTCATGTTCTGGGCGGTCATCACGACACTTATCCTTGCTTTCCTATTCCAGAGAGAGCCGGAGCTTGATGATGAAGTAATGGAAATATTAGGTAGGCGTGCAGACACCGTGCCTGGGAAGAAAGAGGTAAAATAAATGAACGGAATGATTATAGCAGTTGTTATTGGACTTATATTTATCGCCTTCTTGGGATTTGTCGGCCGCAAACAATCTTTTGACAACAACACCGGTTGGACAATCGGAAACAGGAACATGTCCTCACTGACCACGTTTTTCTTGCAGGCGGGCGGTATATTCACGTCCTTTACCTTCCTCGGCATGTCAGGTCTTGCGTTGCTTGGCGGCGTCTCGTCGGCATACATGCCTGCATACCTGATTCTCGGTTATATCGGTATGTTTATAATGGGTCCATTAGTGTGGAGGATTGCGAAGATATACAATTACCATACCAACGCAGATATGGTTGGACACCAGTTTTCATCCCCTATGCTTGGCAAACTCGTCGCAGTACTTGGCGTCTTATTCTTCACACCTATCGTACAGGTCCAGATTATCGGGCTTGGCACGATTGTCTCATTTAGCACGGGTGCGAAAGAGGCCGGCATGGTTAGCATGGTCATCGCAACCATACTAATTCTGGCGTTCGTAAACTTTGCAGGCCTGAGAGGTGTTGCCACCACGGCGTACTTCAAGGACGTCGCCATGATTGCCGCGCTTGTCATCATTTTTTTCGGCGTCGCATTGAAATTCGGTACGCAGGACCTGATGCAGACCGCCATGACAAAGGCAGAACACTTGTTTTTCGTGGCGCCGGGAACGAAAGCTTTCGGCATCAACTGGTTTGTGTCAAGCGTCATTATCTCCGGCATCGGCCTGGGGGCGATGACACTTCCCGAAAGTTGGCCTGCAGTACTCTCTGCGAGCAAATCGAGAGGCATCTCGAAAAACCACGTCTTACTGCCGCTGTACACGCTTGGTACATTCATTCCCATCGTGCTCGGATTCTATGCTGTTAACCAGCTGCAAGTCGAAGCAGGACAGGAAAATTCCGCCATCCTTACGCTGGCAGCGCAGACTCTTCCTACCTGGCTGATGGCTTTTGTCGTTATAAGCGGGCTTGCCTGTGCCATGGTGCCGGCCGCACACTGCGTGCTGTCCATAGCGACCCTCGTATCGGCGAACTTCGTCCCTAAAAACACAGGTGACGTGAAAAAGCTGAAGATCGGCAGGATTGCCTCAGCGGTCATCCTCTTGCTCTCGCTCGGCATGGCGATCACCCGTCCGGATCTTATGGCGAATCTCTACTTGTTGACCTACGCTGGCCTTGCCCAACTGGCGCCTGCGAACATACTTTCTGTGACGAGACAGAGGTTCATTGGTGCGCCGGCACTGATAGGCGGGATGGTCGCCGCCGAGTGCGTGGTCATTTTCCTGACAATCACCAAATATTCGGTATTTGGGATAAACAATGGCGTGGTCGGTTTGGTGATCAATCTCATTGTCATGCTTGTCATTGCGGCGGCGACTGGTCCGGCAAACAGACCAGAACTGCCAAAAGCACTTCAGAAGTATTAAATAAAAATTTATGTCAAACCGGCGAAGTGAATTCTTCGTCGGTTTGTTCTGTGGTGATTCCTAGATTTAAAAATTATGTGAAAAAAGGAGAGAAGTGTGAAAAAGATTAAGGGGTAAAATCGTGTTTTTGAGTAAAGAAAAACTAGCCTATTGCGTAGGCATGAATACTTTACATTTTGCGAAAGATGGAATAGCAGCATTGACTGTCGCTCAAGCATAACCTCAAATCTGTTGTTAAACAAAGATAAGTGTACGGGTTCAATGCCCCAATTATTTGTGCTTGAAAGGGCGACGGCACATATAATTATGCGGATTGAGTTGGAAACTCTTCCACTCCTCCTTCCGTGCTCTGTAGTGTACTGCTATTTAAACTGATTTTATCACAAAAATAAGTTAGCGTAAAATTTTAATGAAATATTTGTGCCGCAAGCGAAGCGGCGCGGAATGGGGGAAATTATGATTAATAAACTTAGAGAAATAGCTGCATCTTTAAACCCGCAGATGATTGATTTCTGCCAGCGAATAATACAAGTTCCTTCGCAGTCAGGAGAAGAGGGTGCTGTATCCGAAGTATATATGGATGAAATGAAAAAGCTGGGATACGATGAAGTTTTTCGTGACAACTGGGGGAATGTAGTAGGAATTATTCATGGTACAGAGGATGGTCCTGTTATAATGTACAATGGACATATGGATGCTGTTACTCCAGGAAACATAGAGGATTGGGGTGGCTATAATCCTTACGGTGCTGTCATTGATGAAAGCCTTATGTACGATTGGAATTGTGAAAAAGAAGAGATGACAGAAGTAATCCATGGACGAGGTGCTTCAGATATGAAATGTGGCTCCGCCGCACAGGTATTTACAGGTGCTGCTTTAATAGAACTTAGAAAACAAGGTTTCCCATGGAAAGGCACTTTCCTTTTAGCGGCAGTAGTGCTTGAGGAAAATGGAGAGATGTTGGGTACAATCAAGTTGACTGAAGAAACGTTCCCTGCAAGAGGCATAGAGATAGACGGAATGGTATGTGCTGAGCCAAGTAGTTTAAGACTTGTATTAGGTCACAGAGGCAGGATGGAGTTAAAGGTTGTAGTTACCGGTAGAAGCTGTCATGGAAGTTCTCCATGGTTAGGTATAAATGCTGTGGAAAAGGCTGCAAAGTTGATTGTAGAGGTTAATAAGAGAATTTCAGCTCATGCAAAGGAGGATTCCAATCTTGGTAAATCTGGCATAGCGCTTACTATTATTGAAAACGAACCTAATGCGTTGTGCATCGTTCCTGACAAATGCACTATTATCTATGACAGACGCCTGATCCCTAGAGAAACTGTATCCGATGCTGTTGCTGAAATACAGTCAATTATAGATGATTTGTCTGCTGATGACCCTGATTTTAAAGTGACTGTAGAAATCAATTCCAATGTAAGAAATTCTTATACTGGGGAATCTGAAAGTATCGAAAGCCAAAAGGAAGTATGGATAATAGATCGCGAACATCCATTTATAAGAGCCTGTGCGGAAGGACTTGAGGACATAGATGAGGAAGTTAATTATGGATATTGGGCTTTTAGCACTGACATTCCGCAGGTTGGAGTAAGAATGAAAAAACCAGTAGTTGGATATTCTGCTACACAGGAATTTTACGTTCATAATCCTATTGAAAAAGCAAGATTGGATTACTTGAAAAGAAGCCTTCTAGGGAATATCTCAATGTTCTTGAAACTATCCGAGCTACCAAAGGAAAGTTTTACAACGGAATAAACGTCATTTGAATTTAAACATATAAAGTAATAAAAAATACATCTCAATGGTCGATAAAATATTTATTGTTGATTTATTGTAGATGAATTATTTGAAAATTAAAGGAGGCTATTATGAATTATTTATCAAATTGCGAGGCAGATATTGTTTTTTACAATGGACCAGTTATTACGGTTAATTCCAAAAATGAAATTGCAGAGGCCATAGCAGTTAAGGGAAATAAGATTGCTTTTGTCGGTTGTGAAGAAGAGATGAAAAAGTATATTGGTCAGAATACAAAGGTAATAGACTTGAAAGGTAGAAGTCTTATCCCTGGACTTATTGATTCGCATCTGCATACTGCCTTAGTTGGGGCAAACTCTTTGGCAATCGACTGCCGATCTCCAGGTGTATCTTCGATTGAAGATATCAAGAATTTAATCAGAGAAGTTGTAAAGGTTACTCCCAAAGGGGAATGGATTCATGGCTGGGGTTATGACGATTCAAAGCTAGCTGAAAAAAGGCATCCTAACAGATGGGACTTGGATGAGGTCGCACCAGATAATCCTGTGGTTCTTACAAGAGTATGTTGCCACATATCATCACATAACAGCAAAAGCCTGGAATTGGCGGGATTGGCAGATAATTCTCCAGATCCAGTAGGTGGAGTTAGGGATAGAGAAAATGGTGTTATCAATGGAGTCATGAAAGAAAATGCACATATGCAGATCTCTAAAATTTCTGCACTTTCTAAGGAAGAAATCATTAACGCCATGGCTGCTGCCAATGATATGCTGGTAAAAGAAGGTATTACTTCTATTAGTGACTCTGGAGGCTTCGGGCATGTACAAATGGGTGCTATACAGGATGCTGTTGAACAAAAGAAGCTGAAAATCAGACTAAATGCCATGATTTTTACTTTAACTGATAATTTGCCAATGATTGAAGATTATATTAAGGTTGGAATTCATACTGGTTTTGGAAATGACAATTATAAAATAGGTCCATTAAAAATCATGATTGATGGAAGCAGTAGCGGTCCGACTGCTTCAACTTTGGAGCCTTATGCTTCCAATCCGGATTTCTCTGGAATTCTGGCAATGACTCAGGAGCAGGTAGATGATATTATCATTAGGGCTCATGCTGCAGGCTGGCAGGTAACATCACATGCTGTAGGCGATAGAGCTGTTACAATGATTGTTGATGCAATAGAAAAAGCGCTAAAGAAATATCCTAGAGAGAATCACCGTCATAGAATTGAGCACTGCGCAATGATTAACGATGAACTTCTTGACCGTATAAAAAAACTTGGAATAGTTCCAATAGCAAATCCAATATTCTTATACGAGTTTGGTGATGGCTACATGGTTAACTATGGAAAAGAAAGAGCATATAAAATGTTTACAGCGAAGAGCTTCTTTGATAAAAGAATTATTGCCGCAGGCAGTAGCGATTGCCCGGTAACCTTCTCGTACCCTATTCTAAACATGCATCTTGCAGTTAACCGTGAAACTCAAAATGGTCAGGTGATAAATGCTGATGAAAGGATAACAATTGAGCAAGCACTTAGAATGTTTACATATAATGGTGCCTATGCAAGCTTTGATGAGGATAAGAAAGGTACAATTGAAGTTGGAAAACTAGCAGATTTGGTTGTTCTTTCTGGATCATTGTATGATACACCTATAGATAAAATCAGGGATTTAAGTGTTGACATGACTATTATAGATGGGGATATCGTATATCAGAGCGGTGATGGCGGTTGCTTCATGTAGAATATGGGAGGAAAATAGAAAAGGAATTGCATTGATTCTCTCTGGAAGAAGGTGTATAAGTAAGTTGGTAGCTTAATTGAGTGATGCATATTTAAGAATGAACAATGATATGGATGTATGCTCAAAGTTTAAAGATGGGAGGAGTTAGAATGGATGAAAAGGAAATTAATATTATTTAGTTTATCTTTTACCTTACCCTCTGGTAATGTCTTTATTCAATGGATGTGAGACACCAGTCAACGGTGAAAAACCAGTACCTGAGGCGTTAAGGGTTGAAGATTATTTCCCGATTAAAGATAATGTGAGATACGTATATGAGGGAATGGGAAATGAATTTGCGTATTATGATGTCTACATAGAATACACTGCTAAAGGGTTGGTTCAACAAAGGGTGGACAACGGTGGAACAGTTACAGCGAACCAGTAAAGCGGAGGCAGCGGAACAAAACCTAAAGTCCCAGCCAAAGGAGAAATCGTCAGCCATGCTGCCACTAAAACAATGAGGATTGAAGAAATAATAAGAGGCCAGCTAGCCCGGCTTTGAATAAAAGGTATTTTATTTGTTCGAATGACATGAATAATCAGGGTCTGTGTGAAAATTGATTCTATAAACCAGCCGGTATGAAACAATTCGGGATTATTCCAGCAATTAAATACATAAAGCATAATGAAAAAAGTCAAACAATCAAATATGGAGCTTATTGGTCCAATGAACAAAATAAACTTCCGAATTCCGCTGATTTTCCATTGCCGTGGTTTTTTTAGCCAATCCGGGTCAATCCTGACTTTAGGAGAAACAACGCAAAAAATCGCCATAATGGTTGAAATACAATCATTATGGCGATTTTTATTTGTCCTGTTATCTCAGATTGATTGTCAAATCGAGTTTGGTGCATGATCTGAACTTCGTTAGAGTCATATTGCTCTTTAGTATGGGAAGTTTCAGAATCGAAGACAAATCGAGGTACGTTTGTGAAACTCGCGTCGGTGTAACAACATTGTTCGGATACTCACCTTGAACTAATGCTAAAGGTTCACGAATAGCGTCCATGATCTGAGCAGCAGAGACGCTTTTCTGCTGAGTTGTTTCCAAAAGATACTGACTATACCGAAGCATGCACAGAGAGATGAAACACATCGCAAAGTGCCCTTTTATATGTTCGTCGTTCCACACAAAGACCGGGCACGCTCGCAGGTCTGTTTTAAGGATTCGAAAACTCTCCTCAATCTTCCACAACCCGCCGTAAATCTTGCAAACCTGTTCTGTGCTTAATTCCAAATTGTTTGTGATTACTGCGTAGTAGCCATCATATCGAGCCGCTTCTTCAATTTTCGCCTCATCTAACTTCCAATCACTGGTGTCAAGTTCCATCTGCAGGAATTGGTTGCTACCTCGCCGTATTGCAGCTTTCAACTGGTAAGGCTTATCCATTCGCTTCTTTAGTCTGTCTAGCATCCGTTCGCAATCAGATTTATCTTTTGCGGCCCGCTTGGCAGACCATGTAAGATGAATCTTCACGGGAATTTGCTTTGAGTTGTACTTCTTTGGCCGACCTCGTTTCTTTGAAGTATTGCTCTCCTCTGGCGTGATTGGAGCTTTTGCTTCAAGTGCCTGTTCAATAGTCTTTGAGCGAAAGGTGATTTCGCTAGTTTTGGGATCAATCGTATCAAACCAGTTATCGCCTTGCCATACGAGTTCTTTAAAGACGTTCGGTGAGCGCTTAAGCGTGTAACTTATGACAAAATCATGACCTCCTTCGCAGAGATATTCCAAGTTGCTACCGCTGTTTAAGCCTCTGTCAGCAACCATGGTAATCTTATCCAAATGATACAGGATCTTAAGTTTTTCAACAGAACGGGTCAGCGTACTCTGATCCATTGTGTTTCCAGGGAACAACTCGTAGGTGATGGGGATTCCATTGTTATCAATCAGCAAGCCCATCACAACCTGCACTTCATTGTTTTTATGATCCTTTGAAAAACCAAACATACGCAGTTTACCCCAACGGGTACTTTCAAAGGCATAAGTTGTAACCTTGTAGAAGGCCTCAGGTCCTTGGCGCTTGGTCTTCTTTTCAAAAAAATCAGCCAAATGCTTCACGAGAGATTCCTTTTGTTCGGCAAGGACATCCAGTACGTCATAAAGAACATCTAACCCTAATGGGTCTATGCCTGCATAAGCAGTCTGTTCCGAAGCACTTGCGTGAATGCTCGAAGGGTTGGCGCAGCGATGCGCCACCAGATAAAACAGTGATTGGGCAACGGCCGCAGTGTTGCGTTTGTCACTGCTTTGTAAGAAGAATTCATTCAGCACCATATTCTTCCAGAGCTGCTTAACAAGTGCATGGCCGAAGTTATAAGATTGCGCAACATCACCCGGTGCGGTGATATCAGCGGCATGAATATTTAGAGTTATAGGGGTGAACGGCTCTTTTTTCGCCTTAGTAATCTCCGCTGCCTCGGCCTTTAACTTATTGATGATGTCTGGATTTTCTTTAAGCATGCGCTCATAATTACCGAGTGTCTTAATGACATGGGTTTTCTTTTTTTTAGTTCCCGGAATCCGTGCTTCTTCCCTGAATTGGATAACGCGGGCTTTACCTGCTCCTGTTATTGCAACGTACATAGGGTCACTCCATATATCAGTATCTGATGTATTTATTATATCATAGTTGATCATAAAAAGATACAAAATAACAGAACATAACAGGACATTTAAAAACTATATTTTGCCGCATAAAAGAACCCCGAAATCCGCTTAAATGAACAGATTTCGAGGTCAAATGTTACATTTTTTGTTGTCTAAGTCCTAAAGTCAGGAAATATATTACGTAATTTTGCTTTATTCGATTGCACGCCACCACACTTGATTCACTACCATTATTATAGCGGTCGGAGGCCAGGCGTTTATACCTTTAATTGAAGGCATAAATGGTAATTCTAATAATTTTAAAGTATTCAGTGCAGAAGAAGTATTGCTTGGAGAACAAAACTTTATTGATAATATTATGAAGGGAAGTATAATGATTGTTGGTGGAGGAGCGGTAGGAATTGAAACTGCTTTATTTTTGGGAGAAAAACAGTACCCACATGACGATACTTTGGAATTTGTTGAAAACTACTTTACAAATGAAATGCTTTTAAACACAATTCCTCCTATAGATATTACCATTGTTGAAGCAGCTTCAAAAATGGGAACTGACCTTGGTGGGACAAAATGGATAACGATGAAAGCCTTAAAAAGGTTGGGAATAAGGACGCTATTTAATTCAAAGGTTGTTCGCTATGATGGGCAAATGCTAAGCATTGAAAAAGAAGGGAATATAGCGAATCACGCTGCAGTAACAGTAATAATGGCGACTGGATATAAAAAATCGCAAGACCCAATCATTGATTATTGTGAGGCAAAGAAATATCCGTATACGATAATTGGTGATGCTAAATCGCCTGGGAATATTGGTGAGGCAACGAAGGCGGCAAAAGATTGTATTGATGCACTTTAAAGATAGAGCTGAACCAGCCAGCCACCCCCTAACGGCGGAAAGATTGAGACCACGTCTTTTTCTTGAAGCTGTCTGTTAATTTTTGCATAAAGCCCATTCACCAGTAATATTGACACTTAGGACTCTTTAATCCCAAGGGAGTCAATAAGCTCCCTTACAGTAGAGGAATTGCTTAAAACAATCGTTAACTCTTTTCCTCGTTTTTCCCTTAATGCTGCAAACAATCTGACTTTGATTTCCATGCACTGCGTTTATCATTGCTTTATACTCTTCTACTCCCAATGCAAATGAAGTAAACAAACAAAGCCCGGCAGAATCAATGAAAGCAGTCAAGTTCTGGAAGATTTTTACCTAGGTTGCTTTACTTTCAATGGTAACAATTCCTGTTATTGTTGAATTTGCAAAGATAATTTTTAAATGATTGCGCTGAAAACTGCCAAAGACCTGCAAATTAATCAGCCACCTCCAATGCCTCAGGGAACTGAGAATTCTGGAAAATATTTGTTGAAAAAATATGAAATAAGAACAGATAACACCTTGAATCAAAATTGGACACTTGACTGCTAAATAAATTGCAGACATCAAGTGGCCAATTTTTATATATTAACAATAAAATAATCAATTATTCCCCCAATGTGTCTGCAAATACGTCTGTTATATATCGTCGCTTGCAGTCAGGGCATATCACAGGGGTGTTGTTAGGATTTGAATTGGCAAAATGCTCTTTTGTGGTAACAATTACTCCACATTTTTCACATCTGGCCCACTCAAAATGCTTGTGCCATATAGTGCGACCTTCTTCATTGTCTTTTATAGTAATACATTTGGTAGGACAAACTTCT
>JAENWJ010000050.1 GCA_016649995.1 Peptostreptococcaceae bacterium | reverse complement strand
TCTTTTGCTTTTATCTTTTGCTTTTATCTTTTGCTTTTATCTTTTGCTTTTATCTTTTGCTTTTATCTTTTGCTTTTATCTTTTGCTTTTATCTTTTGCTTTTATCTTTTGCTTTTATTTTTTACTTTCCACTTACTACTTTCCACTTGCTACTGTCTTTCACTATTTCTCAAACAAAAATTTATCAGCTGTCTTTGGAACCTCCATTGGGTAGTTTCCATCGAAGCAGGCCTTGCATAGGCTGTCCGGAGACATTCCTATCGACTCGTAGAGTCCTTCTACGCTTAGATATCCCAAGGAATCGGCTCCAATCATTTCCCTTATTTCTTCTATGGAGTATTGGGCTCCCACCAGTTTCTTGCGCTCAGGTGTGTCTATTCCGAAGAAGCACGAATATTTAACCGGAGGCGAGCTAATCCGTACATGAACCTCTTTTGCCCCTGCCTCCTTGAGCATTGAAACTATACGCTTGCTCGTTGTGCCACGCACAATCGAATCATCTATAAGCACTATGCGTTTGTCTTTTAGGTTAAGTTTGAGCGGATTCAATTTCAATCTTACAGCAAGCTCCCGCGTCTTTTGATCAGGCTCTATGAATGTACGCCCAACATATCTGTTTTTTACAAGCCCCTCTCCGAATGGAATCCCCGATTCCTCAGCATATCCTATGGCAGCAACTGTCCCGGAATCCGGAACGGCAATTACCATATCGGCATTGGCCGGGTATTGCCTCGCAAGTATACGCCCTGCATTTCTGCGGCTGTTGTATACGCTTTTACCATCGAGATTGCTGTCAGGCCGCGCGAAATACACAAATTCGAAAGAGCAAAGGGCTTTTCTGGTATTGTTGTCAAACTTGATCGATTCAATTCCTTTTTCATCTATTACTACCATTTCGCCCGGGTCGACGTCCCGTATGAATTCAGCCCCTGTAACATCAAGTGCACAGCTCTCTGACGCCAGCACATACCCATCACCAAGCTTTCCGACGCAAAGAGGCCTGAGTCCGTTTGGGTCTCTGACCCCTATGAGCTTGTTTTCGCAGATTATAGTCAAGGCATAAGCCCCTTTTATCCTCTGAACCGAATGGATTATGGCTTCCTTGAACCCCAATCTATAGTTTCTTGCTATCAGATTAGCTATGACTTCGCTATCTATGGATGTCTGGAAAATGGACCCCTTGTCCTCCAATTCATCCCTCAAGACAGCGGCATTTATAAGATTGCCGTTGTGTGCAAGCGCTATGGAACCACCCTTGTATTTAACCACCAGCGGCTGCGCATTTGCTACATAACTTTCTCCGGTTGTCGAGTAACGCACATGGCCTATCGCTACGCGGCCCTTCAATCGGTTTAAAATCTCATCCGAGAAAACCTCCTGAACCAATCCCATCTCCTTGTAATAATGCATCTTTCCGTTTGAAACAGCAATGCCGGCGCTTTCCTGGCCCCTATGCTGAAGGGCTATCAACCCGAAATATGTCAGCCTTGAAATATCCTGGTACTCCTTGGGATCGTAAATTCCTATGACTCCACATTCTTCCTTCAACTTATCCCATTCCATCAATTCATTCATTGTAGCCCTCACTTTTTTTGCTTAGTATACATCAGGCAATATGCTGCAATCTTCTTTTTCTTTCTGCTGTTCTATACGGCTCAAAACTTGCTCGATTGCTGCGCCCTGCACCTGTTTCTTGTGCCCTGTGTGTATTCATACCGTGAACACAAAAATGTCTGTCCCTTTTTAGTCCTTTTTTCCTCTTTTACTGCAAACTGCACGCTGCCAACTTCTTTTCCTGTTCCCCTACTTGCTGATCCTCGAGAAAATTTCTTCGTATGCGTCTTCAACGCCCCCAAGGTCCCTTCTGAAGCGATCCTTATCAAGCTTCTTGTCAGTTTCCCAGTCCCAAAGTCTACAGGTGTCGGGAGAAATCTCATCGGCCAAAATAATCTTGCCCTTGTAAACTCCCAATTCTATTTTAAAATCAACAAGTCTAATCTTTCTTTCCTTGAAAAAAGCCATCAAAAGCTCGTTGATTTTATATGCGTATTCCTTGATTATTTTTAATTGATCTTCGGTTGCCAACTCCACAGCCAGTATGTGGTCTTCGTTTACAATTGGGTCTCCGAGTTCATCGTCCTTGTAGCAAAATTCAAGAACCGGACGCTTCATAGGCGTGCCCTCTTTAAGCCCAAGTCTCTTTGCAAGAGATCCTGCTGCTATGTTTCTCATAATAACCTCAAGTGGAACTATTTTAACAGCTTTGACAAGCGTTTCTCTGTCGCTTAAGAGTCCCTCAAAATGGGTCGGTATGCCTTCTTTTTCGAGCATTTCGAAAAGTACCGCACTCATCTTGTTATTTATGACTCCCTTTCCCGTGATTGTTCCCTTCTTTACGCCATTGAAGGCAGTTGCATCGTCCTTGTATTCAACAATGTACCTATCTGCATCATCGGTTTTATATACTTTTTTGGCCTTTCCTTCGTAAATCATTTCGAGTTTTTTCATAATATCCTCCTATTTTTCCAGTCCCATTATCTTCCTGTCCTTTTGAGCAACCACTTCTGCCATCATTAACCTATGAGCCTTTAATTTTACTTTTAGTGATTCATCCTTAATCGACAATATTTGAATTGCAAGCAGCGCCGCATTCTCCGCTCCGTTTATAGCCACTGTAGCCACTGGAATACCATTTGGCATCTGTACTATTGACAGAAGCGAATCGAGTCCGTCCATGGTAGATGACTTGATAGGCAAACCTATTACAGGCAAAATAGTCATAGCCGCCAATACGCCCGGAAGATGGGCCGCCTTGCCAGCCGCTCCAATTATGACATCGAAGCCGTTTTCCTCCGCGCCCCTAGCAAATTCCAGGGCCGTATCCGGTGTCCTATGCGCCGAAATTACCCTAGCCTCATAAGGAACATCGAAATCCTTGAGAATGTTCAAGCCCTTTTTCACAACTTCATAATCCGAATCGCTTCCCATTACCACAGCAATCTTCATAGAATCTTCCTTTCAATATTCATTTATACCACTCTATTTATTAATACCGATAATCTTTCAAAAAAAAACAAAAGCAGCGCAAAAAGCGAAGCCTTTTTATTAACAATCTTGCTTCGCTCATAGTCAGACATTTTTTCGGCTGTCTGGTAGAAACTCTCGGACCTCATACCCGACATTATATAAGCGCTATATTTGATTGTGAATACATTTTAATATTAGCAAAGGCACCACTTCAAGTCAATACGTTTAACGAAATTTAAATATAAATTTACCCGCTATAGTTCGTATTGACGCGAACTATAGCGAGTAAACTATTTTTTATTTTCTCTGCCCACTGCAAACTGCCTGCTTCTTTTACTGTACTTCCTAATCCTACTTAAAGTACCCAACTCCGGCCTCGAATATTTTCTGATCCTTGTCGCCGGGAATGTTCTTCGCTACATTGCTACCCATTCTTTCCGAGTGGCCCATCTTGCCTAGTATCCTTCCGTCGGGACTCGTTATGGCCTCAACGGCATGCAAGGAACCATTGGGATTAAAATATCCATCATAGGAAGCCTTTCCGTCCATGTCTACATACTGCGCAGCTATTTGGCCGGCTTTGACAAGCTGATTCATTTCTTCCCCGCTTGCCACGAATCGACCCTCTCCATGTGAAAGCGGAATCAAGTGTACATCTCCAACATTCACATTGGCAAACCACGGAGAAAGATTTGAGGTTATCTTCGTTCTCGCCATCATCGCAACGTGTCGGTTTATTTTATTAAAGGTAAGTGTCGGCGCATTTTCATCCATGTCGCGTATTTCACCATATGGCACAAGTCCAAGCTTTATGAACGCCTGGAATCCATTGCATATCCCCAGCATGAGCCCGTCGCGGTTCTTTATTAGGTCCATGACGGCATCCATTATTGCAGGGTTTCTGAAAACCGTGGCTATGAACTTGCCCGAACCATCGGGTTCGTCTCCCGCGCTGAAGCCCCCCGGAACGGCAATTATTTGCGAATTTCTTATAGCCTTAACCATTGCCTCTATTGATTCCTCCACAGCCTGAGAGCTAAGATTTCCAAACACAAGTGTCTGCGCCTGTCCACCCGCTTTTTCAAAGGCTCTTGCAGTATCGTATTCACTGTTTGTTCCCGGGAATACCGGTATCAGTATACGTGGCTTTGGAACGCGGAGGAGCGTTTTCCTAGGCGCCGCGCTTTTGTATGATATCTGCATTGGCTGGCCCTCAACATCTTCCTTTACCGGAAAAATATCGTTTAGGGGCTCGAGCCACTTCTTTTGCAACTCTTCAAGCGAAATCCTCATGTCTCCAACTGTTATTGACTGGTCTTTGACAGTTCTTCCAATCATCTCCCATGACACGCCTTCAAAGTCTTTTATGTCAAAGCTTTCAACGTCAATTTCAAGAATGATGGACCTGAAATCCGGCATAAACCATTCATCTTTATTGTTCGGGCTGTTAAACTCGAATCCAATTCTGTTTCCAAATGCCATCTTTGCTATTGCAGGCGCCACTCCTCCACCGTCAACCGCATATGCCGAAACCGCCTTTTTCTTGCCAATAAGTTCTAAGACCCTTGCGTTCATTTCCTTAAGCTTTTTAAGATTGACAAGCCCCTCGGCATTTCTTTCGACAAATATCCTGACAACCGGATTGTCCCATCTCTTGAATTCCGGAGACAATGCCCTTTCAGCCTTGCCTACAGAAACCGCAAATGAAATCAGCGAGGGCGGCACATTAAGGTCATTGAATGTTCCACTCATTGAATCCTTTCCTCCGATTGCGGGAACGCACATCTCTTCCTGAACCTTGAAGGCTCCCAAAAGAGCCGCAAAGGGTTTGCCCCATTTTTCCGGATTGTTTCCAAGCTTCTCGAAATATTCCTGAAGGGAAAGCCTTGCCTTGCTCGAATCTCCCCCCATGGCTGTAATCTTGGCAAGTGAATGGGCCACTGAATAAAACGCTCCGTGGAAAGGGCTCCACACAGCAAGCCTCGGGTCAAAACCATAGGCCATGAAAGTGCAATCGCCTGTTTCACCGTCAAGCACAGGCAGCTTTGCAACCATTCCCTGCGCCGGCGTCATCGCGTAGCTTCCTCCATAAGGCATCAGCACCGTGCTTGCACCTACGGAAGCGTCGAACCTCTCGGTAAGGCCTTTCTTAGATGACTGATTCAAGTCTCCAAGGGCTCCGCGCCATAAATCTTTACCCTTAAGTCCCGACAGAAACTCCGGCATATTGTCAAAATAATCATTGCCTAAAGGCGCCTTTACCTTTACCTTGGTAGTTTGCTTTACCCCGTTGCTATCAAGGAAAGCCCTAGATATGTCCAGAATGTTCTTTCCTCGCCACTTCATCACGAGGCGGCCCGTGTCTGTAACTCGCGCCACAAGAGTAGCATCAAGATTCTCACCATCTGCAAAGGTCTTGAATTTTTCTAGGTTCGCAGGCTCTATTACAACAGCCATGCGCTCCTGCGACTCGGATATGGCAAGCTCCGTTCCATCGAGTCCATCGTATTTTTTGGGGACTGCGTCAAGATCGATGTCGAGGCTTGGCGCCAGTTCGCCTATTGCCACCGAAACGCCACCTGCTCCAAAATCGTTGCATTTCTTTATCATTTGAGAAAGCTCGGCATTTCTGAAAAGCCTTTGTATCTTCCTTTCGGTAGGCGCATTGCCCTTTTGAACCTCGGCCCCACATGTAAGTATGGATTCCTCCGTATGTTCCTTAGAAGAGCCTGTTGCACCACCGCAGCCGTCACGCCCGGTCTTTCCACCTACGAGGACTATCAAATCTCCCGGTACCGGAGATTCTCTTACCACATTCGCGCTTGGAACTCCGGCTATAACCGCTCCAACTTCCATGCGCTTGGCAACAAAGCCCGGATGGTAGACCTCGGATACCTGGCCTGTAGCAAGCCCTATCTGGTTTCCGTATGAGCTGTACCCAGCAGCTGCCTTCGTTGTTATTTTTCTTTGGGGCAGTTTGCCGGGAAGTGTTTCTGAAAGCGGCGTTCTCGGATCCCCGCTTCCGGTTACCCTCATCGCCTGGTAGACATAGCTTCTACCTGAAAGAGGATCCCTTATGGCTCCTCCTAGGCAGGTTGCGGCTCCGCCAAAAGGCTCTATTTCAGTAGGATGGTTGTGAGTCTCGTTCTTAAACATAACAAGCCATTCCTCCGGTTTTCCGTCCACCTCTATCTCCGCTCTAATTGAGCAGGCATTTATCTCTTCTGATTCCTCAAGATCTTCAAGAAGACCCTTTTTCTTCATAAGACGCATACCCATGGTTGCTATATCCATCAAGCATCGGTCTTTTTCTCTTTCTCCGTACACATACTTGCGTGCTTTTTCGTATGAATTGAAGGCTTCCTTGACAGGCTTGTTAAGCGGAGAGTCCTCTATGTCTACCGAAATTATTTCCGTAGCGAAGGTCGTATGGCGACAATGATCCGACCAATATGTATCGATGACCTTAAGCTCGGTTATCGTTGGGTTCCTTTTCTCATCGTCCCTGAAATACTTCTGGCAAAAGAGCAGGTCCTCGTAGCTCATTGCAAAACCAACCTCGTCCATAAAGGCCTTCATTTCATTTGCGTCGAATTCGGTGAAACCTTTAACTATAGCAACATCTTCAGGCTCTAAGGTTTCCATCTCAAGGCTTAGCGGCTTAAGAAGCGAAGCCTCTCTTGAATCAACCGGGTTAATAATGTATTTCTTCACGCTGTCCAAACCGGCGGCGCCAATATTCCCCTTAAGAACATAAATCTTTGCCGCAGATACCGCAGGCTTTTCCTTGCGTGTCAATATCTGAACGCATTGGGCTGCAGAGTCCGCCCTTTGGTCGTATTGCCCAGGCAAATATTCTACCGCAAAGTAGTTTTCGTCCCGCTCCACTTCAAGTGTCTCATAATATACATTATCAACATTCGGCTCCGAAAAAATCGTAGAGGCAGATTGCTCAAAAGCATCCTTATCCATTCCAGCAACATCATATCTGTTGATTATCCTAACGCCTTCAAGCTTTTTCAGATTCAGGCTTCTTTTCAGGTCATGCAAGAGATGGACAGCGTCCACATCAAAGCCCTTTTTCTTTTCCACAAAAATTCTTTTAACTGTATTTTTCATATAACCACCTTTATCCATTGTGTTCCCGGTTATTTTACCTCATTGCAATTTGTTAAACTCTTATTCTTTTTATTAAAAGAAGGATAGCCCAAACATACACTTTCTTTGGGCTATCCAAGAATGAGTAGCACCTTAAAAAAAACAGACCCATAACCGGTTTCACGGACATAGTGAAAAACCAGTCTGAGTCATGACTAATTTCCCCACTTCTAGTCGGACAATTTACGGCAGCCCGGTAGAGACTTCTGATCCATATCATCAGAATATAAAAGTGAAACCCAACATTAATGATAACAAAGGAATTCTTGCGTTTCAATAGGTTTTACGAATTTTTTTCTTTAATTTCAATTTATCATTCGTGTTATATCTCGATGAACAAAAAGATGCCTAAGGCACCTTTCTTTAAATGCAAAAACAAATTCAAATTATTTCATTCTTGTTAGGCAAAATAATCAATGCGGCAATATAGATAAGAACCCCTATTCCATAGAACATAGAAAAAAAGACCCAAAGCAACCTTACAATAGTTGGATCAATCGCAAAATAGTCCGCTATTCCGGCACACACACCGCCAAGCATTTTATTTTCAGTATCCTTGTACAGCCTTTTCTTTAAAGTCATAGATTACACCTCCCCTAATGGACCTACATTCCCAATATACCCAATAGTTCCTCGTAATCATGCACCTCGTACTTTGGAATGATATTTTTTTCGTTTTCCTTCATTTCAGCATTATACCAGCATGTATCCACTCCAAAATTGAGGCCCCCTTTAATATCCGATGTGAGGCTGTCCCCTATCATGAGCGTTTTATCTTTTTTCTCATATCCTATTTTATTGAATGTATGCTCAAATATTCTCGGATCCGGCTTTGATATCCCTACGCTTTCGGAGATGACAAGTTCCTCGAAATATGGTCTTACCGGCGATTTGCCAAGGCGAGTCTCCTGTACCGATGTCAGTCCGTTTGTAAGAAGAACCATTCTGTATCTACCCTTAAGCCTATTCAGCAATTCTTCCGCCCCCTCATAGAGAAAACCTGCGGTAGAAAGATTGTACAGGTACTCCTTTGAAAAACCAACCGCATCTTCATCTATGCCCAGTTCAACGAAAAATCGTCTAAACCTCTCAGCTTTCAGTGTTTCTTGGTCGATCTTGCCAAGCTCCATCTCTTTCCATATGCCTTTGTTTACGCTCGTATATATACCGTATTCATCATTGCTAAAATTTCGCCCGGCATTTTCCGCCGTCTTGAAGAAGGCGTATTCCTCCGCCTTCGCAAAGTCGAACAAGGTGCCGTCGGCATCAAAAATCAATAGTTCGTATTTCATAACCACCATTCCTTTCCATCTGCTATATTCTTTAATCATATCATTCTAATGCGGCTGTGAAAACATCTACATGCATGTACTGCCCGCTGATTTTCATGCTATACTCAAAATAGAAATCATTCATATTGTAAAGGAGCAAACTTATGGGTTTCTATAGCAAAATGGTTCCGGACGGAACATATTGCATCAACGGTTACGAGGGCAAGGCCTCGCATATTGAATTCCCGAAAAATATAGTAATAACAATATTGCATGACGATTTGTTCAAGGGCCATACCGAAATCGAATCAGTGAACATACCTGAAAGCGTTACTGAAATCGGAGGATTTGTCTTTGACGGTTGCACCGGTCTCAAGACATTGAATCTTCCGCCCAATCTTCAAAGCATGTGGCAATATGCCCTGACGCGAACAGCCATTGAAGAAATCGAGATTCCCGGAAGCCTCCGTTCAATCGTCCCCTTCACCTTCTACCGGTCGAATTTGCTCAGAAAGGTCATCATAAACGAAGGAACAGAGAACATCAGCGCATGGGCCTTCAAAGACTGCACCTCTTTGACAGACGTATACCTGCCTCCCTCGCTTACCGAAATCAGCGACAAGGCGTTTGAAGGATGCGGCAAAATAACATTTCATAGAAAATAAAAAAATCTGCAAGGGAGAAACATATTTTGTTTCTCCCTTGCATTCGGATAGCACCTTCTTTCTTGCCCATATTACCATTATCCATTGATTTCATTTTCCAACACTTCAATAGCCCATAAAGGAATATTCAAAAGCCATTCTTCTCTCTTATAATCCGCCATTGCCGTTCTTACTGAAATTGACGGATGAAATTTTTCATAATAACTTTTTATACTTTTAGCTTTAAGATTCGTTTCTGCCTTCACTTCGACAGGCACAATTTTTTCCCCTGTGTCCACCAAGAAATCTATTTCTGCACTGCCTCTATTATTCGTCCAATAATAGGTTTCAATTTGGTGCAAAGTCACCAATTGCTGAAGTACGTATTGCTCAGTCAACGCTCCTCTAAATTCTTTGAATAGCCCGTTTCCATCCAATAAAACGGATTGATTTAATCTTGCCATACAGGACAACAACCCCACGTCCAATACGAATAATTTAAAGGATTTTAAGTCTTCATACGCTTTTAGCGGCAGGTTCGGCGCCTTGACCCTCTGTACTTTATGTACCAGCCCACAGTCAATCAGCCATAACATTGCCATCTCATATTCTTTGGCTCTTGATCCTTCTTTAATTAGTCCGTATACAAATTTCTTGTTTTCTTTAGTCAGTTGAGACGGGATGATGTTCCACAACATTCTAATTCTTGGAATAACTTCATTAGGTGCATGCTTTGAAAAATCCTGCTCATAAGCCATCAAAATTCGTTCTTGGATTTCTCTAGCTTCGTTAAAATCCGTATTTTCCGCAAAATTCGATACTACTTCCGGCATGCCGCCAACATAATAATAATACTTTAATAAATCTATATATTCCTGTTTAAATTTCGTTGCCAAATCGAAGTCTCCTTTTTGCAGCAGTTCAACGAATCGTTCCTTTCCCATGGCTCTCATGAATTCACCAAATGATAATGGATGCAAATCCATAAATTCGACTTTGCCAACAGGGAATGATGTCCCTTGATGCAGCGCTACTCCAAGCAAAGAACCTGCACATATGATTTGATACTCTGGCGCATTTTCATTGAAGTACTTCAAGGCAGTCAATGCTTTTGGAACTTCTTGAACTTCATCAAAAATCAACAATGTATCTTCTGCGTTAATTTTATGATCCGAATATAATTCAAGACCTGTAATTATTCTATCGATTTTCATATCTGTTTCGAACAATTCTCTCATTTGTTGACTATTATCGAAATTTATATAAACAGTCTTTTTATAAGCTGTCTCGCCGAACTTTTTCATTAGCCAAGTTTTCCCTACTTGCCTGGCACCCCTGATAACCAATGGTTTTTTGTTCTTCTTATTCTTCCATTTATACAAATCATCCATAGCATTCCTATACATTTTATCACCTCTGGAACTATTATAAAACTTTTTTTACATTAATTACAACGTAATTATGTATTGATACCACACTTTTACGGACGTATAATGCAAATCACAATCTCAATGTACATCTTAATCCATATGTGTCTCAACTTAAAACACGCCTCCCCATAATGGATAGAATATAATCACCATTGACGGTTCCAGTTATTTTTCATATCGACTGAGCCATCCTTCCAGTATCACCCCGTACAAAATCCCGGCCGCAAAACTTACATGGTCTTGAAATCCTGTAGAACTATAGAAAGCAAATGAGACCACAAGCCCCAGAACTGCCCCGCGAAGCAATGTTCTGCTTTTACCTGTCACCTTCCATGGAGCCCCCACAGCCAGACCGATAATAACACGATTGTACCACAGTGAAAACATGAAAACTGGTGAAGCGGAGAAACCGGATCTGACATATGCCCCCACAACACAGATGAGTCCCATTGACACTCCCAACGGATAAATCCGGGGGATTCTCGAATGATTAAATACCAGTCCGTTTCCGGTAGGCAAGTATGACTTCGAGTTCCGAGGTGTGTCATCACCTCGTCCCGTGCCAGGACATATAGTCGCACGGGCTGAAAGCCTGCTGCTAAGCAGCACCAGCAATCACAGGTGCATCTATGATGTTGATTGCACCAACTAAATCTCTGTGAGTA
>JAENWJ010000049.1 GCA_016649995.1 Peptostreptococcaceae bacterium | reverse complement strand
GCCACAAGCAATGCTATGAAAACAAGTTTTTTCGTTCTTGTCATTAAACTTCTCATCCTTTACAATTTCTTGGAGATATCCTTTTAGAATTCTATTAGGCTATATCCCTGCTCTTTCAAAAATGCTTCGTGCTTCACAAGCGCATCGATAACAATCTGAATGTGCTCTGTCATATCCATCCCCAATTCCTCAGCGCCCTTAATCAATCCCTCTCGGTCAACCTTAGCTGCAAAGGATTTGGTCTTTAGTTTTTTCTTTACGGACTTAGGCTTTAGGCCTCCGAAAACTTCGGGTCTCATAAGCGCAACTGCAACTATGAAGCTTGACATTTGGTCAACAGCATAGAGAGCCTTTGCCATGTTCGTCGTTCTAGGCGTATTTGTGGAGTCTCCGTGACCCTTAACTGCAAGGCAAAAGTCCTCCGGGTATCCATTTTCTTTAAGTATTTCCGGTCCTCTGAATGGATGCTCGTCGGGATATTTTTCAAAGTCAATGTCATGAAGAAGACCGCAGGCACCCCATGTTTCCTCATCTTCTCCATAGTATGCCGCATAGCCTCTCATTCCAGCTTCTACTGCAAATGAATGCTTAAGCAGGCTTTTGCTTTCTACATGTTTCTTCAATAATTCAAATGCTTCCGCTCTTGATGTCATGATCCCACTCCCTTTTAAAATATTTATATGTAATTATATCACAGTTGAAAGCATAAATGCAGTTAGCAGTGGATAGTGGGCAGCAGGCAGTAGGCAGTAGGCAGTAGGCAGCAAAGAGAAAAGATTATAGGCTAATGACTAAAGATTAGAAACAACTGCATAAAAACATGAAATAAACATGCTTGTATTTTTGCGGATCTCTTCACGATTTTGATTCATCCAAAATCTCGAATACCCATAGGGCACGCGAAGCTATGGATCGGTCAATGTCGTCGAACAGAATCACACGCCGTCATTTGCCTTTGTGTTATTCTTTTGTTTTTTTTCTTAATCTTTTTCTTTCCAACTTTCCAACTTTCCAACTGACCAACTTTCCAACTGACCAACTGACCAACTTGTTGATTTTGCTTTCTTTGCTTTTCCTTGCTACGTTCTACTGCTTTTCCCTGCCCGCTGCCTTTAATAAAACAAATCGACCGCCATTGGCGGTCGATTTGTTTTCCTATATGAATAGATTTACATTGCCTTCTTCGGCTTCTCCGAGGTATGTGGCTACTCCGCCAAGTTCTATTCCGTCAATCAGTTCCTCTTCCCTTATGCCCATTACATCCATGGACATTGTGCATGCAATCATCTTGACACCCATCATCTGGGCGCTTTCTATAAGTTCAGGCAGGGAGTTTACATTCTTTTTCTTCATCATGTCTTTCATCATCTTTGCTCCGATGCCTCCGAAATTCATTTTTGATATTCCCATCTTTTCGGGACCTCGCGGCATCATAAATCCAAACATTTTTTCCATGAAATCTTTTTTTATTTTTATCTTCTTGGCTTTTCTGAGTGTGTTTAGCCCCCAGAAGGTGAAGAACATTGTAACTTCGCTTCCCATGGCCGCCGCGCCATTTGCTATGATAAGGCTCGCCATAACCTTGTCCATGTCTCCACTGAATACAACGAGGGTTTTTTTATCTGTCATTGCAGCCTCCTATTTCATCTTTATTTTTGCGGTGATTTCGGTTTCGGAAACATTCATGTCAAGTATCTCATTTCCGGTTTTCTTTGCCCATGCCTGGATATCCTTTTCAAATCCTCTATCGCTTACGGTTGCAATTATGACATCTCCTGATTCCGCTTTCTTTGATGCCTTAAAAACTTCCATGATTGGTCCCGGGCATTGCATTCCTTTAAGGTTTAATTTGATTTCGCTCACTTTATTTCCTCCTTGTTATTCTGTTTCGTATGCGTATGCTTCCATTCCGCCTTCGAGTATTTTTACATCTTCAAAGCCCATGGCCTTGAGTTTAAGCAATGTCAGGTATGCTTCTTTTCCAATCTTGCACACTATAACGGTTTCTTTTGTCTTGTCCAGCTCATTGGCCTTCATTTGTATCTCCGCCGAATATATGTTTACAGAGCCCGGTATGGATCTTATGAAATGGGACGCCTCGTCCCTTACATCCAATACTACAACTTCATCCAGTCTATCTTTAAGTATCCTTGGATTTATTGTTTGGAGTTTGCCCTTATACACATTCCTTAAAACATTTGCCGCTACAATAGTTGATGCCATAGCGCTTGAGAACGGAGGCGCATATGCCAGGTCCAATTTTTCAAGGTCTTCAACTTTTGCTCCAAAGGTTATGGCCGTCGCCAAGATGTCGATTGGTTTGTCGACAACTCCCTCTCCGATTATCTGCGCTCCTAAAAGCCTTCCCGATTCTTTCTCGGCAATAAGCTTTGTCACAATTCTTCTGTATCCGGGGAAATAATGCGCCCTGTCGTTTGCAGGCACAATTACGCTTTGAACTTCGTATCCCAGCTTAGTTGCATCCCTTTCAGACAATCCGGTCTTTGCTGCGTTTACTCCGAAAAGCTTGACTACTGTTGTTCCAAGCACACCCTTTAGGTTATCCTTTTCAACGTCTCCACCTATGTTTATCCCGGCTATCCGTCCCATTTTATTGGCTGTCGAACCCATGGGATACCATACGGACTTTCCGGTAATCAAATTTTTTGTCTCTGCGCAATCGCCAACTGCAAATACATTCTTCAAGTTGGTTTCCATTCTATCGTTTATCTTGATGGCTCCGGTTTCTCCAAGCTTTACGCCTATGCTTTTAGCCAGCGCCACATTAGGCCTAACGCCTACCGAAACAATTACAAGATCGGCTTTTAAAGACCGCTTATCCGTCTGCACGCCTGTAACTTTTTCTTTGCCTTCTATTGCAACGGCTTTTTCATCGCCGAATATATCTACGCCCTTTTCTATCATGTGACGCTGCGCCAAGAGAGCCATTTCTTCATCAAATGGGGGAAGAATATGCGGTACCAGCTCAATAATGCTGACATTTACTCCTCTTTCCTTGAGGTTTTCAGCTACCTCTAACCCAATGAATCCGCCTCCTATTACAACGGCATCTCGGATTTCCCCGTCATCTACCACTTTTCTAATTTTGATGGCATCCGTAACTCTTCTGAGTGAGTATACATTATCAAGCTCAATCCCTTTTATTGGAGGAACGAATGGAGATGCCCCCGTCGCGAATACAAGCTTGTCGAATGAATAAATCTTTTCCTCGCCATTTTCGTAGTTAACAACAACGGCTTCTTTTTTCTCCATATCGATTGTTTTCGCTTCATGCTTTATGAATACATCCGCTCCGGTTGCCAGTGTAAATTCCTCGGGAGTTTTTACAACCAGTTCTTTTTCTTCCTCGATTATTCCCCCTATAAAATAGGGCAGCCCGCAACCGGCATATGAAATATGTTCGTCCTTCGTAACGATAACAACTTCGGCTTCCGGATTCTCTCTCATGATTTTTGCCGCTGTTTTTGTGCCTGCAGCAACGCCACCAATTATAAGAATTTTTTCTTTTCTCATTTTACACCTCTTTCATTGAGTTCGTTTATAAGAATTTTTTCATCAACATTATATCTATTGCAAGCATCGCCGATGCTTTTGAAAAGAGCACCGCCTCAACCGTAGCACCTTATACCGTTTTTTCTGAAAATCTCTTCAAGCGACTTGTCATTCATCAAAACATCATGAATCCTATCCTTAGTTGAAATCATTTGTTTCCTCCATACCCATACCCCTACGGGGTGTTTTGTTAATATAATAACACCTCATCCGCAAGGTGTCAACCATATATTTCATTTACCCCTTGTCGCGCAAAGCAAAACAAAATAAAAAAAACAGACCCTAGGGAAAATTGTCCCTTTGGTCCGTTTGCCTTCTTTGTTTATCTGTTGTTCATAAGGAATGAAAGTGTAAATAGGCTTTCTATCAGATGCACATTTTCGACGATTACATCATCCGGCACTTGTATGTCCGTATTCGTAAAGTTCCAAATTGTCTTCACTCCGCATCCCGTAGCATTTAGCGTTACTTGTTGCGCCGCCTCTGCATTTGTAGCAATAATGGCTATATCCACATGGGTTTCTCTGAGGAATGAACACAGCCTATCGGAATCGATAACCTCTGCATCCCGTATTTTCAATCCTATCATCTTTGGATTCTTGTCAAACATGGCAATACATTTGAATCCGGCTTTTCCAAAATTGTTGTAGTTCGCAAGCGCTTGCCCCAGATTCCCGGCTCCTATTATTATTACATTGTAGTCCTTGTCGAGTCCAAGTATTTTACCTATGGCATCGTGTAGATCCTTTACATTGTATCCATAGCCCTGCTGCCCGAAGCCTCCGAAGTTATTGAGATCCTGCCGTATCTGCGATGCTGTGAATCCCATGATGGTTCCAAGCTCCTTGGACGATATTTTGCTAATTTCCTTTTCTATCAATTCTTCGAGATATCTATAATACTTAGGCAGCCGCCTTATTGATACCATTGATATATTATTTGATTTTTCCATTCTTTCACTCCTCTCATATTAGTATTTTACTACTTTCTGTCTTCATGTCAAATATTTTTGAGCCTTATATTTTAAAACAGGCCTTACGGCCTGTTTTATTATTTTGCGCAATGGTTGTTTTTTATCATGTCCAATACCCTGTTATGGGTAAGATGTGTTGCATCGATAAGAAGCATTGTAGATTCTCCGGAAGAATTGATCATGCATTGCGTATTCTCGATTCCTTCATAAGCGGAATCAATTCCCGAAACAATTGTAACATCGGATTCAACCTTGCATTCTCCATCATAACAAACTTCATATCCTTCATTTATCAACGATTCTCTCAACTGGCTCAATCCCTTTTGCAAAGATACTCTGAATTTATTCATGAAACAATCCTCCTTTTGATATGCATCTGTTTGATTATCCATCTACTCCTTGGAAATGTTTTTTTTTGCCTTTTCTTATACTGTATATCGTTTCAACGATTTTTTAGTAGTGTGTTTTATTATGCAGCTTTTCATTTTTCAATGGGCATACGAAATAGCAAGAAGGGCGTAGCCGGCAATCTGATTCTTAACCGCGAGAGCAGTGGGTATCGAAAAGAAGCCAGAAAAAGGAATGTCCTTTTTCTGGCTTCTTCAGTTTTAATTTATCTGTTTGTATATTTCGTTCGATAATGTAGCGAATTCATCTATCGTAAGGGTTTCTCCCCGTCGCTTGGGGTCTATTCCTGCGCCTTCAATCGCTCTTGATACAACATCGTCTCCATACGGAAGGGCTTTTCTCAGTGTGTTATACAGTGTCTTGCGCCTCATTGCGAATGACGCCTTAACCGTTTCGAAAAAGAGGCTTTTGTCCTTGAGCATTACGGGTGGTTCTTTTCTAACCCTGAGTCTTAAGATTATTGAATCAATCTTGGGTGCCGGCATGAATACATGCTTTGGCACGACGCCCATTATTTCCGGCTCGGCATAGTATTGAACCGCAACCGAAAGCGCACCGTAGCTCTTTGTTCCGGGAACCGCCTCTACCCTTTCCGCAACTTCCTTTTGCATCATTACAACTATGTCGGTTACGGGCAAGTCCTCTTCAAGAAACCTCATTATTATGGGTGTTGTGATGTAGTACGGCAGGTTGGCAATCAGCTTGAAGGGATTGTCTCCAAAGGCATCCCTTACTATCTCTTTAAGATTTTCCTTAAGAATGTCTCCATGGAGAATTGTAAGATTTTCATAATCCTTTAGTGTGTCGTTTTTAAGTATAGGTATCAAGTCCCAGTCTTTTTCAATTGCAAGAACCTTGCCCGCATCCTCGCAAAGCATTTGGGTAAGTGTCCCTATCCCCGGTCCCACTTCCAACACATTGTCATCGGGGCCTACATCGCCCGCAAGGATGATTTTGTCTATGGTGTTTCCGTCCACAAGAAAGTTCTGCCCGAGGCTCTTTGAAAATCTGAATTTGTATTTTGCGATAATTTCCTTTGTTCTGCCTATGGATGAGATTCTCTGCATGCAATTCTCCTTTATTGTGCGCAAATACGCTCAAGTGCTATAGCAAATTCTTCTCTTGTTATTTCGTAGTGGTTCAATCTTGAAAGCAACCTCTTGGCGTTTCCATATCCTATCCCAAGCTCCATGCCCAATTTGCTTCGCATTTCAGCTGAGTCGGTTTCGCCAACAAGACCTGCATCCGACAGGTCGTCCATTGAGAAGAGCGTCCTCGGAAGGGGCCTCTTTGTACGAACTTTTTCAAGCGCCCTGACTATGCTCTCTGAATTGGCGTTTTCTATTCCTATGTTGTCGCCACGTATGGCCTCTTCAAGTGGAAGGTATGCATGGGAACAGCCCGGAACCGTTTTCTCTATTTTTCTCCTAATATTTTCGCCAGCCCTGTCCGGATCTGTAAATATGATAACCCCTGTCCGTTCCTTGGCTGTCTTTATTCTTTCGAGCGTCTGCACGCTTAGTCCGAAGCCGTGGGTCTCGATTATCTCGGCGTCTACGGCCTTTACAAGCGCGCTCCTGTCATCCTTGCCTTCAACCACTATGGCTTCCTTTATCATGGGTCTTTTGTCACTCAAGTATATATACCTTTACCTTCCTTTTTCCGTAGGCTGCCACATCGGACTCGCTTTCCATGAAAAGGTCTATTATATTTCCCTTGACTGCGCTTCCCGTATCCTCTGCAACTGCAAATCCGTAGTTTCTTGTTCCGTCAAGGCTCTCAATATAAAGCCTTGTACCTAGCGGTATTTCCCTCGGATCCACAGCAACGGTTCCTCTTTTTGCTCTGGTTCCGCTGTAGGTGATTCCGTACTCAGGATGGTCCGGTGTCTTCCCGCAACTAGCGACGCTTAGGTCGTAGGCTGTAGATGTCATTGTCATTGACTTCTCGAAGCGAAGGTCTCCCCTGGATGCAACCAAAAGCCGTCCGTCGCCTTTTTCGATGATTTCAGCAACAGGCTCGGTTACAATTTCCTCCGACACCTTTTCTTCACGAGTCGCAACTCCGTTTTCGTATGTGACTACATAGGTCAACAGTTTTATACCGTCTACGCCTTCCTGAAGAATTTCCTTATCATCTGTTCCCCAATCGGGATTCTTTCTCGTTTCGATACTGTATGGATAAAGCTCCTGTCTGAATACAGTCTGTTCGCTGACCCTGGTTACGGATATGGCGTCTCCACTCTCTACAGGTTCATCCAAGGCCGGTTCTACCCTGTCATTGCCGCGCAAGGCCAGACCCTCTTCTACAAGAACATCCTCGACCAAGGGTCCTAACGTATAAACTGCTTTCATTCCGCTCTCGTCTTTAAGCACAACAGCAAAAGATCTTTTTATTTCTATTGTCATTCCATTTTTCAGTTTTTCGTTCCCCTCCGGAAATATTTCGTCCGTGGGCTTCAATTCGTACCCGTATTCATCTAAAGCTTCCGCAACAGTTTCTAGGCGGGTTTCCAATTTCTTTTCGGATCCCCCATCTGAAACAATTATAGTTTTCTCCCAATTCGGCAAAAAAAACAGTGCGGCCGCCATAATCAAGACAAACGCCGATAGCATGATATTCCTTTTACTCATAAGCGTATCCTCCTTGCCATGAAAAGTCCCCACTCCCGTATGTCAGAAAGATTATACAACGGAGTGGGGACTGTGTCAATTAAATGCCGAAAAAGGCCTTTGCGTTGCCGGTTGTGGCAATGGCCACCTCTTCGATATCTATTTCCTTTATAAGTGAAATCCTTTGTGCCACGAAGCGCACAAATTCGGGTTCATTACGCTTGCCTCGGTGCGGCACCGGCGCAAGAAACGGGGAATCAGTCTCTATTAAAAGCCTATTTAGCGGAACCATTTTTACCACATCGGCCAGTTTTCTCGCATTCTTGAATGTCACAGGCCCGGCTATGGAAATACGAGCTCCCAGCTTCACATACTGTCTAGCCATTTCCGCGCTTCCAGAATAGCAATGCAGCAAAACCCCAGTCTCAAAGGCTTTCTCTTCCTTTAGTATTCTCATTACATCATCATTGGCTTCCCTATCATGAATTATGACGGGCATTCCGAGGCGCCCCGCCATTCGCAGATGCTCTATGAAGCAAGCCTTCTGGTCATCCCTGGGAGAATAGTCGTAGTGGTAGTCAAGCCCTATTTCTCCTATGGCCTTTATTTTTTCTTTCCTCGCCAAGCCCTCTAAAAGAGAAAGGGTTATGTCGTCCACTTCATCGGCATTATGGGGGTGTATACCAACTGCCCCATAAATAGCTTCATACTCTTTTGTAAGCTTGGCAACTTTTGAGGCGCTTTCCAAATCCACAGATGGATTCATTATTAGATTAACGCCTGCATCTTTCGCTCTGGCTATGGCTATGGCTCTGTCATCATCGAATGCAGATGAATCCAAATGGGCATGCGAGTCAAAAAACATCTATCTCACCAGGCTTCCATCAAGCACATCAACAGTCACCAGTCCCATTCCCTCGAAGTCGTCAGAAGCCAGAAGCATTCCGCGCGATTCAATGCCTCTGAGCTTGACCGGTTTTAGGTTCGCTATTATGACGATCTTCTTGCCGACAAGTTCCTCGCATGTGAAGTCCTTGGCTATTCCGGAAACGATCTGCCTTCTGTCAGAGCCAAGCTTAAGTTGAAGCACCAGCAGTTTGTCGGCCTGCGGGTGTTTTTCGGCCTTTACTATCTCCGCAACCCTAAGGTCAAGCTTTTCAAAGTCATCGATGGTTATCTGAGGCTTGTATGGCTCTATTTCAGGCTCTTCTTCATTTTCTGCGGAAAGGGCCTCAAGCTCTTTCTTAACATCTATTCTTGGGAAAAGAGGGGCTGCTTTTTTGACTACGGTCTTTTCTTTAGTTATTCCGAATTCACTCGCGCTGTCCCATGATGTCGATTTTCCTTCTTCAAGCCCGAGCTGCGCCCATATCTTGGCGGCTGTATGGGGCATGAAGGGATTTATCATCACGGATATTATTCGGATTGATTCGACAAGATTGTAAAGAACCGCGTCGAGTTTGTCCTTCTGCGCTTGGTCCTTTGCGAGAGTCCATGGCATTGTCTCGTCAATATACTTGTTTGTTCTCCTCACAACCTTCCAGATGGCCTCGAGGGCGTTTGAAAAATCAAGACGATCCATTCTCTCTTCAACGGCCGCTCCCGCGGAAACGGCAATCTCTTTGAGCGATGCGTCGAATTCGGTTTCAGCCTTCGGCAATTCAATTACTCCGCCATTGTATTTAAGAACCATGGCAATCGTCCTGCTAACCAAGTTGCCAAGATCGTTTGCTAGGTCCGAATTAATCCTGTTTAGGAGCACTTCGTTGTTAAAGTTGCCGTCATGTCCGAAGCTGTATTCTCTGAGAAGAAAGTATTTGAGAGCGTCTACTCCGTATTTTTCAATGAGGACAACCGGGTCTACTACATTGCCCTTGGATTTTGACATCTTTCCTCCGTCAAACAACAACCATCCGTGCCCGAATACCATCTTGGGCAGGGGCTCATCAAGGGCCATAAGCATTGCAGGCCATATTATTGTATGGAAACGAACGATTTCCTTTCCTACAAGATGCACGTCTGCCGGCCAGAATTTTTGATATTTCTCCGGATCATCCGGATATCCAAGCGCGGTTATATAGTTGCTGAGCGCGTCAAGCCAAACATAGATTATGTGCTTGTCATCAAACGGCGCCCTTATTCCCCAGTCGAAGCTTGTGCGGGTTATGCACAAATCGTCAAGCCCAGGCTCTATGAAGTTTTTTATCATCTCATTTGCCCTGGACTCGGGAAGAAGGAATTCCCCTCCCGCCAAAAGATCGCGGAGTCGGTCCTGATATTTTGACAGCTTGAAGAAGTAGGCTTCCTCTTGTGTTTTCTCAACGGGCCTTCCGCAGTCCGGACAGCATCCGTCATTGAGCTGGGCCTCTGTCCAGAATGACTCGCATGGGGTACAGTACCAGCCCTCGTAATGGCCCTTGTATATGTCTCCCTTGTCATAAAGCTTTTGTGCTATTGCCTGGACCCTTCTTTCATGGTCTTCGTCAGTCGTACGTATGAACTGGTCGTATGAAATTTCCATGGTTTCCCAAAGCTTTTTAATATCCTCTACCATTCCGTCCAGATATTCCTTGGGCTGCATCCCTTTTTCTAGCGCAACCTTTTCAATCTTTTGACCATGTTCGTCCGTTCCGGTAAGGAACATAACATCATAGCCCGCAGCGCGCTTGAATCTGGCTAAGGCGTCAGCCGCCACCGTTGTATAGGTATGCCCGATATGAAGTTTATCGCTTGGATAGTAAATTGGAGTCGTCAAATAGTATTTCCCTCTGCTCATGCTTCTTCCTCCTCTTTTTTATGCAAAAAATTAAACGCCCGTCTCTAAGAGACGAGCGTTGACTCGCGGTACCACTCTGCTTCATCCTTCGATTGCCCGAAGAACCTTTTAGGTGATGCATAATCACCTTGCGCTCCTAACGGACGCAAAACCGTCCGGACCTACTCTCACTTCAGTCCGAAAGCTCCGGGGCCATATTCAGCATCTCGTCCCTTGCCGGTTTCCACCAAATCCGGCTCTCTTTTAAAAGACTCAAGGCATACTCTTCCCTTCATAGCTGATAACATTTTCATGGAATTACTATATAGAAAAAATGCCTGTTTGTCAAGAATTGCAAACTTATGCCCCCGCTTGCAGGATTATCGCTAATTTAATAGAAGTAATAAAAAAGACAAATGGAGGTGATTCACACATGAATACAATGATTAGTCTAAAAGACCTGGGTATGGTCGTTTTGTGGGGCAGCCTTGTCATCATGCTAATTTATCTGGCTCTTCTTTTTAAAAGGCTTAACGACACCGTGAAGGGAGTCAACAAGCTCATCGAAGATAACAGCACGGAAATAGGCCGAACCATACAGGAAATTCCTAAAATCACGCAAAATATCAACAGCATAACAACCGAAGCAGTAAGCAGCGTGCACGCCGTAAAGGGAATTATAAAAAATGTCGGCATACTGAAAAAAGCCGCAACGCCGATTGCTAAAGCCTCAAAGAATAGAAAGAAAGCGGATTAGAAAAAAAAGAATAGAACTCGCCATTTTTCAGCAAGCAAAAGCCCCCGCTTCATATTAATGAAACGAGGGTTTTTTTTGTCTTATGGACGGTTTTTTATTTCTTCGAAGCACTTAGGGCATATGTTTTTGCCCTTGTAGTTTTC
>JAENWJ010000048.1 GCA_016649995.1 Peptostreptococcaceae bacterium | reverse complement strand
TTTTTGCGTCGTTTGCGTTAGGGTAGCTTATTCCCAGGTGCATATGATTATATGGTTTTAAAATTGACAATGTAGCCGTGCGTTTGATAATATAGAATAAATATTTATATTGCAAAACGGGGTGAAAAGAATCATGGATGTTCAAGGAAAAGGGAAAAACATACAATCCATACAAAGAGCCATAGATGTCATAAGCTGTTTTGACGAAAATAACATAGAGATGAGTCTGAACGACATAGCGAAGCATCTTGACCTTAACAAAAGCACTGTCCACGGGATCATAAACACTCTTCACAACAACAGGTTCATACAGCAGAATTGCAATGGAAACTACATGCTAGGACAGGCTCTTTTCGATAAGAGCGTATTGGCTATGCAGGCAAGCAAGACAAGGCTTAGGACAATGAGTAAAAGCTATATGACCGGTATCAGCAACAAGTACAAGTGCACGACACATGTGTTTACTGTGAACGGGAACAGGCTTCATTTTCTTGATATGACAACCCCTGTCAACTCGCACTATATCTTCAGCGTTGCTCTGAGTAGCCAGATGCAGCTCTATTGCACCGCTTCGGGTAAGATACTGCTTAGCAGAATGAGTGTTGCGGAAAGGGATGAATATTTCCAGAACACAAAGATGGTTCCCATAACCGGCAAGACTATGATTGCTAAGGAAGCTCTTATTTCCAATATAAACGAAATAATCAAAAAAAATTATTCGCTTGAGGATGAAGAGGCCGATGAGGGTTGCCTGTCCATTGCAGTGCCTATAGTAACAAAGAAGGATACGTTGGTGGGAACTCTGAGCATATCGGGAGCTGATGTTAAGATTAGAAGCATGATTGAAGAAATAGCGGAAAATCTTCAGAGGGTGAGTAAAAAACTAACAGAGGATTTATTTTAATTCTAAAGTTAATTCAATAAGTTTTATAGATTAAAGAGAGTCTGCGCAGTTCATTGCGCGAAGGCTCTTTTTTTGACATTGTCGCATACATATACACCAATTTGCAGAATTATACGAAAAATCAGTTTGCCGTTTGACATTGTCGCAAAGCGTTGCTTTATGGCGATTTTCGTTGACGATGGCTTTTGAAGGCAGATATACTTGCATTAAGCTTTCAATATGGCAAAACAGAAAAACAAAAAAAAGGAGTGGGAAATAATGGAAAACAAACCGATTTGTTATGTTCCAGAAAGAGTAATCCCGGAGGTTTACAGCGGGACACCTACCTTTTTAGGCATTCCTAAGATTTCCAGCAAAGAGGAACTGGAGAAATACGACATTGTAGTCATGGGCGTTCCGTGGGAAGGCATCTGCACTTGGGGGTCATACAGCGCCTGCGAATTGTCCACTAAAACCATAAGAGCGGCGTCGGCCAGATATGGCGGGTACATGCTCGATTACGATATAGACATATTCGATTATTTCACGGGCGGAGACTATGGGGATTCCATCGTTCAAAACGGCAACTACGATGTGACCTTCGATGGAATCAAGAAAAAATACGGTGAAATAATTGATGCCGGGAAATTCCCGGTTGTTTTTGGTGGAGACCATTCCATCTCTAATCCCCTGATAGAAGTTTTTGCCAAGAGATACAATGGCAAAATCGGCGTCATTCATTTTGACGCTCACATGGATAACTGCGAGAGCTTCGGAGAGGAAAAATTGGCGAGATGTTCACCATTCTACAGGGTATATGAGCAAGAGAACATAGATGCAAAAAATATTGTACACATAGGAGTTCGAGGCCCGAGAAACCATCCCGACGCCTTGAAGAACGCGAAGAAGTTTGGCGCGACAGTAATCCCTGGGATGGACATCAAGCTCAATGGATGGAAACAGGCCATTGAAAGAGCAATCGAGGTAGCAAGCGACGGAACGGATGCTATTTATGTAACTGTATGTTCCGATATTTTAGATATTGCCAACAACCCCGGAGGCCCCCCCGATCCATGCGGCATGACATCATTCGAATTGGCAATGATGCTTAACGAATGCGGCAAGGCCAAGACTGAAGCATTCGATTATGTGGAAATTTATCCTCTTGAAGACAAAGCCAACGTGTCTTCCCACACTGCCGTATGGATGACCCTCCACCTTCTTGCAGGAGTAACTAAAAGAAAATTCAATCTCTAGGAGGCAACAATGAAAGAGAAAAGGATAGCTCTTATAATTCCTCATACTGATACAACACTGGAGACTGATTTGCAAAAGAATCTCCCCGGAAATTATATTATTCACACCCATAGGATGTGGCTTGACGAGGTAGGAGAAGAAGCAGAAAAGAAAATGGTTGACGAGGAACTGCCAAAGGGTTTGACTTTTCTAAAAGGCATCACGAATTTTGATGCTGTTGTCTTCGGATGCACTTCGGCATCCGCCGTATATGGGGTAGAAGGCTTGAAACGCTTGGAAGCATTCATTTCAGGCGAGATGGGTTGTAGAGGAATCAGCGCTTTCGGAGCGGTTCTTGATCAAATAAGAAGAAGGAAGCCCGGAAAAATTTCGCTAATAACCCCATATACCGCGGAGGTCAATGAATTTATGGTTAGAAGTTTAAATGAGTTCGGGGTGGAGGTATCTTTTCATCAAGGCCTGGGATTGATAGATGACAGGGATATTTCCAAGGTAAGGCCCGAAACCATTTTGAACTTGATAGAAAGCAGTAAAGTTGATATTAAAGGAAAAAGCGATTTATTATTTATTTCTTGCACTAATTTTCGGTCAATGGAGATTAGGGAAGAGATTGAAGCCCTATTGGAAATGGATGTAGTAACAAGCAATCATAGTATATTTGACTGGCTTATATCTTAATAGGACTCCCGATATCGGGAAAAAAGGAGTAGGAATATGGAACAAAAATTGCAAAATAACCTGCAAAAGAAGTATACCTTTAAAGACAAGATGAAGGCCATGGGGCCTGGAATCATCATTGTTGGATCATTCTTGGGCCCGGGCACAGTCACCACAGCCACCAGAACAGGAGCAAGCTTTGGATACGCACTTCTTTGGACCATCATATTTTCAGTAGTTGCAACAATAGCACTTCAGGAAATGTCGGCAAGACTTGGAATTATAACTCAAAAGGGACTCGCTGAGCATATAACAGACATATTTGAAGAAAATCCGCTTATGAAGAAGATTGCCATACTGTTTGTTGGAGGATCAATAACCCTTGGCGGAATAGCATACATGTCGGGAGACCTTCTTGGAACGTCCCTTGGTATTTCAAACCTGACGGGAATTCCTACAAACTATATTGCACCTGGTATCGGCATAATAATACTCATATTGCTTAATGCTGGAACTGTAAAATGGCTTGAGAAAATACTCGGTGTTTTGGTAATTACAATGGTTTCGGTTTTCGTAGTTACAATGATTGTAGTCAAGCCCGACATGGGCGCCATGATGGCAGGTTTGGTTCCTAGAATTCCAGAAGGTTCCCTCATGTATTGTGTTGCCTTAATTGGAACAACAATCGTGCCTTACAATCTCTTCATTCATTGCACAAATGCTAAAAACAACTGGCACAAGCCTGAAGACCTCGTGCTTTCAAGATGGGACACATATGTTTCAATCATGATTGGTGGTCTCATAACGGCTTCGGTAATGATTACGGCTGCAACTGTAATGAGAGGCATGACAGTTAACTCTGCTGCAGACATGGCAATTCAGCTTGAGCCGACACTTGGCGCATTCGCAAACATCTTCATGAGCATAGGCCTATTCGCCGCAGGATTCTCGTCGGCAGTAATTACGCCTCTTGGAGTATCCTATGTATTGGGGGGACTGCTTGGATGGAAACTGGACAAGAGCGACAAGAGATTCTTCTACACAAATATCGGAATCTTGGTTCTTGGAATATTCGGGGCGGCTACAGGCTTCAACCCGCTTACAATCATCATCATGGCACAGGCACTAAACGGAATATTCCTTCCTGTCATAGTCATATTCTTGGTATATATCACTTGTTCAAAGAAGGTACTTGGCAAATATGCAAATAGCACATTTGTTAATATAATTGGAATCGCAATTAGCATTATCACACTTGTTATCGGTGGAAGCAGCGTAATTTCAGTATTCAAGTCGTTTCTTGGCTAATAACGAACAAATCCAATATCACATTAATTGAGAACAATATTAATCTGAGCCAGGCCCTGATCCACGATTAATATATGTTTGAAAAAATCATCAAAAATGGAATGGGCTTGCGCTCATTCCATTTTTGACTAAATCGAAAACATAAAATACAAAGGAAGATGAATTATGAAATACGATTTCGATGAGATTATCGATAGAAGAAACACCGATTCAATAAAATGGGGATACAATTTTATTGAAGACGAATATGGCGACAAGAATCTGCTCCCGCTTTGGATTGCGGATATGGATTTTGTTTGTGCAAGTCCAATTTTGGAGGCCCTTGAAAACAGGGTGAGACATGGAATCTTCGGATACAGCCAAGCGGGGGAAGCCTTCTATGATGCTGTTATCAATTGGAATAAAAAAAGGCATGGACTAGAAGTTGATAGAGACTGGCTCGTGTTTGTACCGGGAATTGTGCCAGCAATCAAATATGCCATAGAAACGTTTGCAGAGGCGGGAGATAAGATTGTAGTTCAGAATCCCGTGTTCGGGCCGTTTTCAAGTGCCATAGAAAATGGTGGTTGCGAGGTTGTGCACAACCTCTTGAAATGCGATGACGGGTTCTACACAATGGATTACGATGACCTGGAGAAAATGACTAGAGATCCCAGGGTCAAGCTCATGATTCTTTGCAGTCCTCACAACCCTGTGGGTAGGGTATGGACGAAGGAAGAGCTTGAGAAAGCTGGCGAGATTTGCCTGGAAAATGGTGTCATAATGCTCGTAGACGAGATTCATTCGGACATCATCATGAAGGGGAAAAGGCACGTACCATTTGTGGGTCTTGCGGACGAAATTGCCAGGAATGCAATAGTGTGCGTTTCCCCAAGCAAGACGTTCAACCTTGCAGGCATGCAGGCAGGGAATCTAATAATAAAGAATGAGGCCATTCGCATGGCTTACCAAGCAACGCTTGATAAGAATAGCGTAGGCTGGACAAATCCATTTGCCATAACATCCCTTATAGCGGCATACAACGAGGGAGAGGAATGGTTTGGTCAGGTCATGGATTATCTTGAGGACAATATTGATTTCATGGAAAGCGTCATTAATGAGAGAATGCCCGAGGTGGGTTTTACAAGACCGCAGGGGACATATCTGGCTTGGCTTGATTTTAGTAGATTTGTGAAAACAAACGGCGAGCTCGAAGACCTTATGCGCAAAGGAGCGAAAGTTGCTCTCGATGAAGGACATCTATTTGGACCGGGTGGAGAGGGCTTTGTGAGAGTGAATTTCGCATGCCCAAGATCGGTGCTTGAGGAATGTTTACTAAGAATGGAAAGAGCAATACGGTAATAAGCTCGCGGAAGACAAGGCAAAAGGGTGGATTTAAAATAATATAAAGCAGGGCCTGACCCTGTAAAGAGGAGAGTTGTCATGTTTAAAAACATTCAAGAAATGATCGATTATTGCCAAAGAAACAAGGTTAAAACTATCGATTTCAAGGTTGTAGACCTTTCCGGAAGATGGCATAGATTGTCGATAACATCAACAAAGCTTACCCCAGACATCATGGAAAAGGGCATAGGATTCGACGGATCAAGCTACGGATTTCTTACGGTCGAAAAATCCGACATGGTGATGATACCGGATGTGACAAGTGCATATGTGGACATATACAAAAGAAACAAGACGATTGTTGTGATTGCGAACATCTATGAAATAAAGGATGGCAGAATCGTGAGATTTGAGGATGACCCAAGATATGTAGCCGAAAAAACGGAAAATTTCATGAAAATCAACGATATTGCCGATGCCTGCCTATTGGGACCGGAATTCGAATTTTTCGTTCTTGACCATGCCTCATTCAAAACAACGAATGCGCATATGGAGGTCAGACTAGATTCAGCCCAGGCCGAGTGGAATATGGGAAACAACCAGGGACAAAATCTTGCGGTTTCAGTGCCCGCCCATGGGGGATACCATCTGGATTCACCCTATGACAGCAGCTACGAGTTCAGAAACGAAGCCTGTCTTCAAGCCGAGGAAATCGGAATTCCCATCAAGTACCATCATTCCGAAAATGGCGGACCGGGACAGGTTGAGATAGAAGTAAACTTCGCAGGGATAAGGGAGGTAGGAGACAGCGCCCTTAAACTCAAGAACCTGCTGAACAACTGCGGTATGGAATTTGGCAAAACCGTTACATTTATGCCAAAGCCCTTTGTGGACGAGTGCGGAAGCTCCATGCATGTACACATGATGCTCAATAAAAACGGCAAGAATCTAATGTACGACAAGGACGGTTATTCCGGATTGTCGAAATTGGCCCATCACGCAATTGCGGGTATTCTTATTCATATTGACGCCATTACAGCTATTGCCAACCCATCGACAAACTCGTACAAGCGCCTTGTGCCCGGATACGAGGCTCCGATAAGCGTATGTTTCGGAACCTCAAACAGAAGCGCATCAATAAGGATTCCCGGATACGCAATCAGCGCCGACGAGAAGCGTTTCGAGTTAAGGTCGCCTGATGCGACAAGCAACGCATATTTTGCTTTTTCGGCAATAATGATGGCTGCATTCGATGGAATAATCAACAAGATTGATAGTTCGCAATTTGGACCATATGATGTCAATTTGTACGCGTTGCCTGAAGAGGAGCAAAGCAAGATCAAATCGCTTCCAACCGGTGTGCTTGACGCCGCCAATGCATTGGAAAAAGATAATGAGTTCTTGCTTGCCGGCGGGGTGTTTACAGAGAATATAATTAAGAATCATGTAGCAAAAATAAGAAGCGATTTCTATAAGGTAAACAGGATGCCGCACCCGATAGAGTTCGAGATGTATTTCAACGCGTGATCCAACACCTTATAATAGAAACATCCATTAAAACCCCCGGAGCCTTTGATTTGACATCAAAGGTTCTGGGGGTTTTTTGAGCGTTTGTCATTTGCAAAAGATATGGAGTAAAGCCTAAAGTTTTTTCGAATAAAAAATACCAAAGATGCATAAGGCTATGATCAATCCGAAGATGATTCTGTAGCCCTTTAGCATGTCAAGCAGAGCGCCCGAGGCTAGTACGCCAATTATTGCGCCTATTCCGTAGGCAGTGAATACGACCCTATAGTTTTGGCTGTAGTGTTTTGTCCTGAATAGGGATATTGTAGTCCCTGGAGCTATTGCAAGCGATCTGCCCAGGTTAAACCAGAATATTGAGAACGAAATCGCAAAGAAGGTGGAACTGCTTCCGCTTGAAAATATCATTAGACTGGCAGCGAGGATTATCAGAATGTAGGAAATATTCATAGCCCGCAGAATTGATGTGCGGTCGGTGAGCCATCCAAATACCGGCCGTCCTACTCCATTGAATATGGCGAAAAGGGGCAGCAAAGTGTATACGGTTTTGGGAGGGAGGTTCGAAAAACCTACGCCTACGCTGCTGGTCATTCCAATCATCATGAGGCCTATCATTGAACCTATAAGGAAATTGATGTATAGAGGCTTGAAAGCCGCAGAACGCCAAACGAAATCCCTAACCTATAGAATCAACATACCCCTTTTGATATGGTTTATAACTTTCCTTTGTAAGGACGCAAATTTTCCTCGAAAGAATAGATGAAATATTATGATAATAGATAAAAGATGATATAATTAAGGAATTATATCATCTGACGCTAAGGAGGAATGACATGGGAAATGTAAGCATCGTTTCGGAAAATTGCAAGGGTTGCGGATATTGCGTGGTGGTTTGTCCCAAAAATGTTTTGGAAATAGGTGACGATTCCAATAAAATGGGATATCGTTATGCGGTTGTAGCAAGACCGGATGAATGCATAGCGTGCAAGCTATGCGCCATAATGTGCCCGGATTCGGCTATAGAGGTATTCAAATAGGAGGAAAACAGGTGAAAAGACATTTTATGAAAGGCTGCGAGGCTATTGCCGAGTCGGCCCTAAGAGCGGGATGCACATTTTTTGCAGGGTATCCCATAACGCCTCAAAATGAAATACCGGAATACATGTCTAAAAGGATGCCTGATTATGGTGGAGTTTTTGTTCAGGGAGAAAGTGAAGTTGCGTCGGTAAACATGGTTTTCGGCGCGGCAGCTGTAGGAGCAAGGGCTATGACATCTTCTTCAGGGCCGGGTATCAGTCTTAAATCGGAAGGGATTTCATATATTGCCGGGTCGAAGCTTCCGGCTGTTATTGTAAGCGTGATGCGCGGCGGGCCGGGATTAGGGTCAATAATGCCTGCGCAGCAGGACTATCTGCAGGCAACAAAGGCATCAGGCCATGGTGGATTTAGGATGATGGTGTTTGCGCCGTCAACTATTCAGGAAGCGGTTGATTATACCTACAAGGCTTTTGACTACGCCGACAGGGATAGGAATCCAGTCATGGTATTGGTTGACGGATGTTTGGGCGCAATGATGGAACCTGTCGTTTTGCCTGAATACCACGTGGCTAGCAATAGAGGAGAGGATTGGGTCCTTGACGGTTGCCTTGAAAGGGAGCCTAGAACCGTATTGTCCGTATCCCTTACCGCGGAGCCTCAGGAGCAATTCAACATTGAGATGGAAAAACTCTATGAGTCTTGGGCAGCGAAAGACACAGAGGTGGAGTTTTACGAAATGGATGACGCAGAAATTGTTTTGGCAGCCTACGGAACAAGCGCGCGAATAGCCAAAACGGCAATAGACATGCTTAGGAAAGAAGGAATAAAGGTCGGTCTCATAAGACCAATAACCCTATATCCTTTTCCGTACGAGGCTTTTGAAAATATGGATTACGATATTGTGAAGCATGTGCTGGATGTCGAGATGTCCATTCCGGCGCAGATGGTGGATGATGTAAGGCTGGGAGTGCTCGGCCGGGCTGAAATATCCACCTTCGGAAGATCGGGAGGAGTCATAATCGGTGTGGATGAGATTGCTGACGCGGTTCGAAAACTTGCAAAGGGGGGCGCCTTGAATGGATAAGATTTACGGAAGGCCGGAATCAATAAGAAACAAGGTTAGCACCTATTGTCCAGGATGCCTGCATGGAGTAGCCAACAAGATAGTGGCAGAGGTTTTGGATGAGTTGGGCCTAAGGGAAAAATCCATATGCGTATTGCCTGTTGGTTGTGGAACGCTTGGGCTCTTTTATTGGAACGTTGATATGATAAGTTCAGCCCATGGAAGGGCGCCTGCGGTTGCGACCGGTATAAAAAGGTGTTCGCCTGACAAATTTGTATTTTGCTATCAAGGTGACGGAGACCTTGCGGCAATAGGGCTTTCGGAAATAATGCATGCAGCAAATAGGGGCGAGAACATATCGGTTGTTTTCGTAAACAACAGCATCTATGGGATGACTGGAGGACAGATGGCTCCTACAACGCTGGAAAATCAGTATTCCACTACAACTCAGAAAGGGAGAAATCCACTTACCGAGGGGTATCCAATGAAGATGTGCGAGATTATTTCGGGGCTTCAGGCTCCGCGCTATGTGGCTAGATTTTCAATGGATTCCCCACAGAATATAATCAAGGCGAGGGCGGGCATAAAGAAAGCATTCGAACTCCAGATTGAAAATAAGGGTTTTTCATTTGTTGAGCTTATGTCAAATTGTCCTACCAACTGGTGCGTAACACCGCTCGAAAGCTTGGAATGGATGCGTGAGAATACACTCAAAGTGTTTCCTCTAGGTGTTTACAAGGAGGTGGAGTGATATGAAAAGCAGCCTTATTATTGGAGGATTCGGAGGACAAGGAATAATGCTTATGGGCAAGCTTTTGGGATATACAGCTTGTGAGGAAGGCTTGGAAGCGACATTTTTACCTTCATATGGACCGGAGCAGCGCGGTGGAACGGCTAATTGCCGCGTGGTTATTTCAAATGGGAGGATAGGATCGCCTATAGAGCCCAAGACAGATGTTCTCATAGCGATGAACGAACCTTCTTTGCTTCGATTTGAAGATTCCGTCAAGGATGACGGTTTCATATTCATAAACAGCAGTATAACTTCAGCAAAAACGAAGTTTGGCACAAAAGTTTTCTATGTGCCTGCAGATGACATTGCATATGAAATCGGTTCCAAAAAAGTGGCGAATATAGTAATGCTTGGAGCGTACATGGCAAAGATTGGAGTTCTGAGTCAGGAGGCTTTCGAAGCGGTGCTTTCGGAAAAACTTGAGCATAAACCCGAGCTTCTAGCAATGAATCGCCAGGCGTTAAAAAAAGGTGCAGAAGCACTATAATTGTACACAGGTATTTATCGCCGCCCTTCATTGATAAATGAGGGGCGGCGTGATATACTTTGCATGAAATAAAAAAATGCTTTGTTTAAGGGAAAAGGGTGCAAAGCCCTTGCTGTAGTCGCAGCTGTAACCGAGGATGTAAACCGAAAATTGCCACTGTACGCATGTATGGGAAGGTTTGGTTTGACAGATGATCCGGGAGCCAGAAGACCTGACTGAGCGTTTTTCAAATCTGCTCCGGCTCTGAGAGATTGAAAAAATACGGATCTTGGTCTTTTGGCAATCAATGAGTTGAATAGGTCGGGAACTGTATGGAAGCTCTCTCCAAATCGGAGGGAGTTTATTATTTTTTTTGGAGGAGTTTTATGAAAAAAAGAGTTTTAACGACTATTTTAATAGTATTGGCGCTTTTGACCGGATGCGTAAATGAAAAAGCCGAACAAGCGGATAAAAGAGAATTGACGATTCTCGTTACAAGAGACTATGGACGAGAAATTATTGAAGAAAAGACTATAGTTCCAAACGATGATGATACCGTAATGGATTTGATGCAGGATAATTTTGATGTTGAAACTGCATATGGAGGAGGATTTCTAAATTCTATAAACGGGCTGGCTTCAGGTTATACGGGAGAGGGAAACAGCCAAAAAAAAGGAACAAAAATGGATTGGTTCTATTATATTAACGGTGTAATGGCCGAGGTTGGAGCAGACCAATATAATGCAAAGGACGCCAACACAATCTCTTGGGATTTTCATGATTGGGGCGGTATTATGTATGTTAAGACAAGGATAGATGCATGGCCCGAGAGGCTGGATGGAAGGAATGTTGAAATTTCATGGAGCAGTGGCTTTAAAGCTGAAGCGGCTAAAATAAAGAGCCTTGCCCAAAATGCTGGAGGCAGCGTGATTGATACCGATGCGGAATCCATGAATATGGATGATCTTGACAAGGATGCAATTTTCGTGGGCACATGGGAAGACGCGTTAAATAATAAATTTATAGGAAAGGCTTTCGAAAACAGGGATAGAGCGGGCCTTTATACTACCTTTAGCGATGAAGGACTCTTGATATTCGATGACGGCGGAAACATAACTGGCAGCTTCGAAACAGGAGCAATAATAGTAGCAATTCAAAAGTCGTACGGCAGCGAAGCAGCGGTTTTGATCGTAATTGGAAATGAAAACAGTCTTGTTAAGAAAGCTGTGGATATCTTTATGGACGAAGAAAGTATGAAGGGCGCTTTTGGACTTGCAGTAACGGAGGATGGTGTTTACAGTGCACCATAAACTACATCCGGCAAATGCAATAGGATTG
>JAENWJ010000047.1 GCA_016649995.1 Peptostreptococcaceae bacterium | reverse complement strand
TCTTAGAGCATTGGAAGAAAAAGAATCAGCCTGATAATTCAGGTTTAAACTCTAAGAAAAAGCAGAAAACGGCAAAGCCGCTTTCTGCTTTTTTATTTATTATTAACAAAATAAAAGCTTTTGCTATATAATAAGTATGGGAAAGGAAGTGATAATATGAAACTTCACTATTACGGCCATTCGGCATTCCGTTTGACCGGTGAAAATTTCAACCTCTTAATCGATCCGTTTCTGCTAGGAAACCCCCTATGCGAAACAGACCCTAAAACCCTTGATGGAATAACACATATACTTGTGACCCATGGACACGGAGACCATATTGGCGACACTGCCAGCATCGCCAAGCAAAACAATTCGCTTATAGTTTGCAACGCAGAAATGGCGTCCTTCTTTTCGAATATGAATCTGAAAACACATGCTATGCACATTGGTGGAGCATATCAATTCTGTTTCGGAAGAGTGAAAATGACCCAGGCCGCCCACGGCTCCGGAATACAAACTACAGGCGGCATAATATGCGGAGGAAATCCGTGTGGATTCCTGATTGAAGCCGACGGAAGGAAAATATACCACGCAGGAGACACCGGTCTCATCTGGGACATGAAGCTGCTTGAAGATGAACATGTCGATTACGCACTTCTACCGATAGGCGGCAACTTCACGATGGATGTTGCCGACGCAGTGCGCGCAGTTGATTTCATAAAACCCAAGACATCAATTCCGATGCATTACAACACATTTCCGCTTATCGAGGCCTCACCCGAACTATTCAAGACCTCGGTTCAAAACAACCATGTCATAATACTAAAACCAAATACCGCAATTGATATTTAGACAGGAGCCAACATGGACAACGATCGAAAAGGGGTCTTCTGGATTCTGATTTCCACCTTCTTCTTAGCGCTTATGGGAGTAGTAGTGAAATGGACTCCTGAAATCCCTATATTTGAAAAGGTTCTCGCAAGGAATTTTATAGGCGCAATCATAATGTTTTTTATCATAAAAAGAAAAAATATACCTTTTAAGCTCAACCATGCACCACTCATGCTTTACAGATCAGCGAACGGAACACTTGGGATACTCACACAGTTTTGGGCAATTTCGCTTTTGCCTCTTTCAAACGCAGTAATTATAAACAGTCTTTCACCATTTTTTGTTTTGTTTTTAGCCTACTTCTTTCTCAAGGAAAAGATACGATCAAAATCGATTTTGGCTATATTGATTGCCATGTGCGGCGCTCTGCTGGTAGTAAAACCGGCATCCGGAGTGGACTTGTTCCCCTCACTGATTGGAGTGTCTTCCGCTTTCTTCGCTGCCAGCACCTTCGTGCTTCTTCGGAAGCTCAAGGAATATAATCCTCCGGAAATCAATGTATTTTACTTTCTTGTTTTCTCGGTAATCCTAATTTCCCCATTAATGCTGACCAGCTTCTTGATGCCAAGCCCTCAGCAGATTATCAAGCTTCTTGTCATAGGCGTATTCGGAACAATAACCCAAATAACCATGACCGTAGCCTACAAATACGCGGAGGCATCCAAGCTCGCCATCTACATTTACCTCAATATCGTAATGTCATCTATAATTGCCGTATTCATGTTTAAAGAAATCCCCGATTTTCTAAGCATCTGTGGTGGAACTCTCATAATAACGGGCGGATATGTAAACTATAAAGCAGCACTTAAATCCAAACAAACAACTATCAATGAGGAAATCAAATGTCAAAACTCTCATTTGTAACACCGACCTAATCTGTAATGCGATTTTGAGGATGCCGTGCGCGCAGTTGATTTCATAAAAGCCAAGACATCTATTCCGATGCATTACAACACATTTTCATTTATCAAGACCTCCCCCGAGCTATTCAAGACCTCGGTTCAAAACAACCATGTCATAATATAAAACCAAATACCTCAATTGATATTTAGACAGGAGCTAACATGGACAACGATCGAAAAGGAATTTTCTTGATTTTGGTTGCCACCTTCTTCTTCGCACTTATTGGAGCAGTTGTGAAATGGACTCCTGAAATCCCTGCATTTGAAAAGGTTTTCGCAAGGAATCTTATAGGCGCAATCATTATGTTTTTTATCATAAAAAGAAAAAATATACCTTTTAAGCTTAACCATGCACCATTCATGCTTTATAGATCAGCTAATGGAACACTTGGTGCTCTCACACAGTATTGGGCAATTTCGTTACTGCCGCTTTCAACTGCAGTAATTCTAAACAGTCTTAAAACATTTTTTGTTTTGTTTTTGGCCTATTTCTTTCTCAAGGAAAAGATACGGTCGAAATCGGTTTTGGCTATATTGATTGCCATGTGCGGAGCTCTGTTAGTAGTAAAACCGGCATCCGGAATAGACTTATTTCCCTCCCTTATAGGTCTGTCTTCCGCTTTCTTCGCCGCAAGCACCTTCGTGCTTCTTCGGAAGCTCAAGGAATATAATCCTCCGGAAATCAATGTTTTCTACTTTCTTGTTTTCTCTTTAATTCTGGTTTCCCCATTTATGCTTACTAGCTTTGTATTTCCAAGTCTTACGCAACTGGCCAAGCTTCTTGTCATAGGCGTATTCGGAACAATGGCCCAAATAACCATGACCGTAGCCTACAAATACGCTGAGGCATCCAAGCTCGCCATCTACTCCTACTTAAATATGGTCATGTCATCTATAATTGCCGTATTCATGTTCAAAGAAATCCCCGATTTTCTAAGCATCTGCGGAGGATCCTTAATAATCATGGGCGGATATGCAAACTATAAAGCAGCGCTCAAATCCAAATAAGCAACTATCAAGGAGAAAACCAAATGTCAAAAATCTCATTTGTAACCCCGGAATGCCGATATTTCAGCTGAGAAGACAAAATTTTTACAGCAAATGTCCGAGCAAATTAAAAGACATCATACAACAAAAGCCACTTCGGCAATTAAGTCGAAGTGGCTTTTGTCTTGTTTATCTATGATTTTCTTTCTTTGGTTTTTCTTTCTTCCAACTTTCTACATTCCACTTTCCACTGCTTTCGAAGTCAACGCAGAAATCCGGCTTTCTCGTCAAGCTGAGGCTTTGTCAAAGAGAATGGTATAGCCCAGCAGCAAAGCCCCTACTACTATGAAGCTGTCTGCTACATTAAAAATAGCAAAATCAATCAGTCTGAAATCTATGAAATCAACTACATAATTCCACAATATGCGATCAATAAAATTTCCCATTGCTCCGCCTATGATCATTGCCATTGCTATATTTGCCAATGCGCTCATATGCTCCTTTTCTCTCCAGAAATAAAAACACATAACCATTATTACCATCCCAGTGAAGAGAATCAGAAGTCCCTGCTTTCCGGTCAAAATGCTGAACGCCGCTCCCGTGTTCTCCGCATAGGTAAAATGCAAGGCTCCGTCTATTAGCGGAAAGGTGTCTACCTTTTGGAGATGCTCTATTGCCAGATACTTGGTGAAGCGGTCTATACACAAAATGCCTATGACCATAATAATATAGTACATGTTTGCCCCCTCAAGCGTCCTTTAGAATTCAGAGTTTTTTGGTGTCCTCGGGAATGGAAGCACGTCTCTGATATTGCTCATCCCGGTTATATACATAATTACACGTTCTAGACCCAATCCATAACCTGCGTGTTTCGCTCCGCCATACTTTCTAAGCTCTTTATACCACCAGTAATCGTCTTGATTGAGACCCATTTCGTCAATTCTTCTTTCGAGAACATCGTAACGCTCTTCCCTTTGACTTCCACCGATGATTTCGCCAACGCCCGGAACAAGAAGGTCCATTGCAGCAACGGTATTTTTATCGTCATTTAAACGCATGTAGAAGGCTTTTATGTCCTTTGGATAGTCAGTAACAAATATGGGCTTTTGGAAGACCTTCTCCGTAAGGTATCTTTCATGCTCCGTTTGGAGGTCGCAACCCCACTCTACAGGATACTGAAAATCAACCTTTGCTTCTTTTAAAAGCTCTATCGCCTTTGTATATGTTATCCTTCCAAAATCGGAATTTGCCACATTTTCCAGTCTGTCTTTCAGTCCCTTATCAATGAATTTGTTGAAAAATTCCATTTCATCGGGTGCCTGCTCCATTACATAGTTGATTACATACTTAATCATGTCCTCGGCAAGCTCCATGTTGTCATCCAAATCGGCAAACGCTATTTCAGGCTCTACCATCCAAAACTCCGATGCATGTCTTGCAGTGTTTGAGTTTTCAGCCCTAAATGTCGGTCCAAAAGTATATACATTTCTGAAAGCAAGCGCAAATATCTCCGCTTCGAGCTGTCCACTTACTGTAAGATTTGATTCCTTTCCGAAGAAATCATTTTCGTAATCTATTTTCCCTTCTTCGTTCTTAGGCACATCGTTCAGGTCAAGGGTCGTAACCCTAAACATCTCCCCCGCACCCTCGCAATCGCTTCCTGTAATGATTGGGGTATGCACATAAACGAATCCGCGGTCCTGGAAAAACTTGTGGAGCGCATAGCTCACAAGCGACCTAACTCTGAATACAGCCGAAAAGGTATTGCTTCTCGGTCTTAAGTGGGCTATCGTTCTGAGATACTCGAATGTATGCCTTTTCTTTTGAAGTGGGTAGGTCTTCTCCGACTCCCCTTGCACCTCTATGGAATCAGCCTTGATTTCGAATGGTTGTTTGGCGTCCGGAGTCAAAACCAGGGTCCCCTCCACAGAAACTGACGCGCTTATTCCAAGTTTCTTTATCGTTTCAAAGTTTTCCAAATTCTCTTCGAAAACGATTTGAACATTCTTAAAAAAAGTCCCATCGTTCAATTCTATGAATCCAAAAGCCTTTGAAGCTCTGATGGTTCGAATCCAGCCTGCAACAGACACCTTTTGATCTGAATATGTATCCGGATTTTTGTAAATTTCCTTAATTAATTCAAATTTTTTCATTCCACATTCACTCCTCACACAATATTTTCGCATAACAAAAGCCTTCCATCCTGCGTAAGGGACGAAAGGCGATTTCGCGGTGCCACCCTGATTGACATTTTCAGTCCATCTCGTTTTCGATATAACGGTAGATACCGTCTGCGCCTAATCTTCGCTTTTCGGACAGAGGCTCGGAAGTGTTCTTCGTCGGATGCTCCACACCGGACTTCCACAATCTCCGGTTCGCTTGAGCTTCTGCAGCCGATTACTCTCTTCCTCATCGCCTTCTATTTCATTATTGCCATTATAATATAGACATATCATGTTGTCAAAGGATTAGCGCCTCTATAGAAGCGGTGAAAGAAGCCTTCCGTACGATTCCAGGAACTTGACCCCGATGCCTCTTTCTTTGTGCTCTTTAAGGTTGATTTCCTTGCTTTCCTCAATGTCGCTCTGGAAATCCATTTCCAGCTTTCGGACGGTCTTGCGGTTGTAAATGAAAGCATTAACTTCAAAATTTATTTCGAGGCTTCTGATGTCTAGATTTGCCGTTCCTACAGATGCAACCGTATCATCCACTATAAAGACCTTGCTATGCATGAATCCCTTTTGATATGTGTAAATCCGAACTCCCGCTTCCATCAAATCCTCAATGTTTCCCCTCGAAGCCCAGTAAACGGTAAAGTGGTCCGGCTTGCTCGGCATTATGATTCTAACATCCAAGCCACTCAAAGCCGCAGTCTTTAACGCAACGCTAAGACTCTTGTCCGGAACAAGGTAGGGAGTCGTAATCCAAATTCTCGACTTTGCCGCCGTTATCATCGTGAAATAGGCCTGTTGAATCGATTCCCAATCCGAGTCCGGCCCGCATGAACTTATTTGCAAAAGCTCGTCTCCTCTATAGTCAATCTTGGGGTAGTGATCTATACCTTCAAGGTATTCTCCGGATACAAATTCCCAATCCTTAAGAAAAATATTTTGCAGTACGTAAACGCCTTCCCCTTCGATGCGCATGTGGGTATCTCTCCAATATCCCAAACGCGGATTGTTGCCAAGATACTCATCCCCAATATTCATTCCCCCAACGAATCCCACCTTGCCATCAACCACGACTATTTTTCTGTGATTCCTGTAGTTGAGTTCTCTGCTCAAAACAGGAAATATTACGGGGAAAAACTCTTTTACTAAAACCCCGCTTTCCTTGAGCGAGTTCAGATATGTCTTGGGTAATCCCCAGCATCCAACACTGTCGTATATTAAACGGACTTCAACTCCTGCAAGCGCTTTCTCAACCAGTATTTCCCGCAATATGTTTCCAATTTCATCGTCCTTTATTATGAAATACTCCAGATGTATCTGTTTCTCGGCGCCTCTTAAGGCTCTTATTATCGAACTGTATGTTTCTCTTCCGTCTGAATATATCTCAGTTGCATTATTTACCGTAAAAATCGCATTCGAATTATTGAGCAAAAGCCTTGCAAGTCTTTGACTTACGGGAGAATCAAGGTCTCCCGTCATTGGATACTCCATAATCATTTCCTTCTGCAGATTTACCGTGTTTTCGAGATGCTTTGATCCAGCTCGTTTCTTTTTCGCAAACATCCTTCTGCGGCGGTAGCCATGTCCGAACATAATATAGAAAACAAATCCAACAAACGGAAGCACAACAAGTATGAGAAGCCATGCCATCGTCTTAGCCGGATCCTTGCTTTCAAAAAAAATAACGACACCCACCAACACCGTGTAAACCGTAAAAACGGTCATGAACAAGCCCTTTGCTTTTGATAAACCATATCCAAATAGTCCCATTGATATGAATGGATAGCTCAACAAAAATATTGCCGCCACAATCAAAACAATAAAAGTAATTGCCGCTATGCTTTTTTTCGATAGTTTGTTCATTTTTTCACCTGCCAAAATATATGTCTTTTATTATTATACATTTTAATCCTTCCGACTGTTAGTGTATTACCCATAATTTTCTTGAGAAAAGCATGCTTTTAGTTATAATGATAGTATGCAGCAATTTTAAAGGAGGAATTTTCATGGATTTCAAGACTAGAATCATGGATGATGCCGCAATAAACCGTTCAATCACTAGAATAGCCCACGAAATAATTGAGCGCAATGGTGGAGTAGAAAACATAGTACTTGTTGGAATATATACACGGGGCGTATACCTTGCCCAAAAGATAGCCGAAAAAATAAATAAAATTGAAGAATGCGACATTAAAATAGGTTCCCTCGACATAACCCTTTACAGGGATGACCTGAGCAAACTTGGTGAAAATCCCATAGTCAACAGCACAAATATCGCATTCAGCATTGATGAAAAAAATGTAATTCTTATTGACGATGTACTCTTCACAGGACGGACTGTTAGGGCCGCAATGGACGCACTTATGGATTTCGGAAGACCTAAAAGCATACAACTTGCAATACTAATAGACAGAGGACACAGAGAGCTTCCAATAAGACCGGATTTCATCGGGAAAAATGTTCCTACCTCCAAAAACGAAATCATACATGTAAGAATTTTCGATGTCGATGGTGCCGAGGATGTTCTCCTTTCAGAAAGAAAATGAGGTCTCCATCTTTTTTATGATATTATTCGCCAAGCAGCTTGACTGCATTTTTCTTTGATGTTATTATTATTACAGAATTGAATATGGACGCCTTTAATTTGACCCCGTGAGGTTGAAAAGGAACATACAAGTGCAATATGCTTGTATGGTTTTCATGCCTATTAGGATTGAAACAAGCCTTTCTGCTCGCGAAGCAGAAAGGCTTTTATTTTACCCGGTTGTGGGGCGTCTTGTTTTATTGACACTTAATAAAATGAGAAAGGAGATTATTATGGAAAAGCTTGAACAAAAGGTTGTACCAATTTCCAGTGAACCCGAAATTTCATTGAACAAGAAGGTTGTTTTGGGGGTTCAGCATACATTCACAATGTTCGGAGCCACCGTACTTGTTCCACTAATCACAGGATTCGATATATCCGTGGCGCTTTTCATGGCCGGTGTGGGAACGCTTCTGTTCCACCTAATCACCAAAGGAAAGGTCCCGGCATTTCTTGGTTCTTCCTTCGCCTTCATCCCTCCTGTTATGGCAGCAATGGCAGCCTCCAACATGCAATACGCACAAGGGGGTCTGGTAGTAGCCGGTCTTATCTACCTTGTGATGGCCGGCCTCATAAGCATCTTTGGAACAGAGAAGATAGTCAGCTTCTTTCCTCCAATCATAACGGGCCCAATAATAATCGTAATAGGCCTTAAGCTTGCACCTACCGCAATAGGCATGGCCAGTGGAAACTGGATGCTCGCAGTAGTAAGCTTCGCTATTGTAACAGCAGTCAGCATATACGGAAAAGGCTTCATCAAGGTTCTTCCCGTGCTAGTTGGACTAATCGGAGGATATATCTTCTCCGCAGTCACAGGATACGTAGACTTTAGCGGAATCATAGCCGCAGATTGGTTCGGCATTCCCCATTTTCAAATGGCAAAATTCAACCTGAGCACAATAATGATGGTAGCTCCAGTAGCAATAGCCACGATGGTAGAGCACATTGGCGATGTAATAGCCATAGGCGCCACCACTAATAATGATTTCATGAAGGATCCAGGACTCAAAAGAACGCTTCTTGGAGACGGAATAGCAACATCGCTTTCGGCAATGTTCGGCGGACCTGCAAACACAACCTATTCCGAGAACATAGGCGTATTGGCACTTACAAAGGTTTATGATCCTTCAATCATGAGAATAGCCGCATGCTTTGCAATAATTCTTGGAATAATGCCCAAACTTGGTGCAATAATAAGTTCGGTACCTGCAGCAGTTATAGGAGGCATCTCTATCATACTCTTCGGAATGATAGCCTCTATAGGAGCCAGAACTTTGGTAGACAACAAGATAGACTTCAATAAATCCAGAAACCTTATCATTTCAGCCGTAATATTAGTTCTAGGACTTGGCGGAGCTTCCCTCCCCGTAAACATCGCCGGAGCAAGCTTTGCTGTTGAAGGCATGGCACTTGCAGCAATCGTGGGCATAATCCTCAACAAGGTTCTGCCTCAATAGTCATACAACTTAAAGGAGCCAAATCAGTATAAATGTAGTGTAAAAAATATAATATATATTATTTAAGCCTTACATATCAATAGTTAGAGATATATCTCTAACGAAAAAAAATAAACACATCCATTCTCGCCCAGAGTTATCTGGTCGCGTAGTAAATGGATGTGTTTTTTATTGTTTAATAAAAACCAAAGCAATAAACATACACGTTCAATGTTTTTTGCTTTGGTTTTTTGTTTTTAATCTTTTTCTGCAAACTGCATGCTGCCAACTAATAACAGGGTTAAATACCCTGTTATTCAATACGTGACAGAACTAGTTTTATATGGCAACGCTGAAATTGGCCTTTCTCATCAATCTGATATGTTATTCTTTTTCCAGTCCGCCCTCATCATACTTGTTGGATGGATTCCAAAGAATAAAGCCTCCGACACCGTTATCATCCAGGCCCTTGATTTGAGCCCTTATCTGATCCGCACCATAGCTGATATGGCCCTTTACATATGACGCTGTAAAGTCCTGTATCCACGGCCTTATTATTGCCGGGGTTTCAATATTTTTGTTCTTCATTACCGAATCCCTGGTGCACCTGTAAATCGTTTCATACGGGAAAGCATCCGGGACGCTCAGTCCATACACTCCAGGCCCGTAATGACTAGGATACATCATCGGTGATATATAATCCACAACGTTGCTTATTGCCTCCCAATACTGCCCGATTCCCATATCGTCTCCCACCGACCCAACCAGTCCAAATACATCGGCCGAGATATATACTTCGTAAGGATCAAGTTCCTCTCTGGCGTACTTTAGGAAATTCTGCACAGCAAGCGGTTTCGACTCTCCAAGCTTGTTCTTATAATCCAAATATGCATCTTTCTTTCCACCATTCGATGTCGGGAACCTTACATAGTCAAACTGTATTTCATTGAAGCCGGCTTCAGCGGCTTCCTTTGCCACTCCCACAATATATTCCCAAAGTCCCCTATCGTAGGCACTGCTCCACTGCACATTATCTTTGAAATATAAGGGAGCGCCGCTGTCCTTGTAAACAACTCCCGACTCCGGATGTTCCTTAACATACTTTGGATCCACGAAGCATACGATTCTGGCTATAGTATAGATGTCGTGTTCCTTTAGTTTCTTCATAAGAGCATCTATATCTTTAACCGGGACACTCTTGTTTGCGCTCGGATTCAATCTCGCCGCCGTTTCGGTTTCAAACAACATGCTTCCATTATCATCCTTCATGTTTATTACGAATGCGTTTATGCGTGTCTTGTCCGCAAGCTCAAGCAATGTGTCAACCCTGCTGCTACCTGCCGAATAAGATGTAAGGTATATTCCGTTTGTCGTTATTCTTGGATTACTCGCATAATCACCCTTTATTTGGGGAGAAAAATCGATATTCTCATACCCAGGGCCAAGAAGCTCCATCTTGTCCATTACTGTATACTCTGCCGAAACCCATCCGGAATCGCCATTCTTATGCTCATAAAAAATCTTGTACCACGCAGGAGAACCATCTTCTTCAAACACGGTTTCAATTACAGAAACCTGAGACCCCTTGATGATTTTGCCTACAATCGATGCATTTGCTTCGCTGTCGCTTCGTACATTCAAAACACTGGCACTGATGTAGAGCAATTCATCATTGTTTCCGTCTTCAACTGCTGTTTCCTCTCCGGCTGTTTCTTCCCCTTCTATTTTTTCGACTTCTTCGAAGCCTTCAGAAACCACTTTTTCACCAGCTTGCTCTTCATCATTTTCGCTTTCTGAAGGCAGGGCTCCCTTGTCTTCGCAACCTGCAAACATCAATACAATGGTCAATAAAAATAAAATTGATATGATTCCTTTTCTTTTCTTCATCCCGCACCTCTTTCAATTTATATGTTCTTATTCAATTATAAAGGCAAACTCATCCCTTTTCACTATAAATATATCAACAACAATATAATATCTTTAAAAGAGTGCACCCTTTATGGATGCACTCCCTTATTTATTCTATTACAATAACTGATGATTTACCTACTTCTACCCATTCATACAGGAACTTCGCATGGCTTGTATAATTTCTCACACACTTGTGGGAGCGCGGAACAGTTCCTATCGTAAATAGATATTCCTTCATTCCCGGATCCACGTTCACACCATTCACTTTATTATAGTTCACCGGCACCCCATGGATGTACGCTCCGGCATTGAATCTGATTGTATATGGGGCGTATCCGGCCACTTCTTTTGTTATGTCGTCTAAATAAATAAATTTCGGTCGAGTGTTAATTACCATCCAATACCCTAAAGAAGTCGGAAGCTTGTATGTGGACTTTTCTCCAGTAGTGGCAAAAATATATGAAATCAAATTCCACTCGCCATCAATTAATTCAAAAACCCCTTCATTTTGATTCTTCCGGTCAATAACGACAACCTTAGTCAACTCCTCTATAGAATTGCTAAAGGAAACATATTTTTTGGGAACCCATAGCTCCTGTCCATCTTCCATGGTTCGCACGCCATAATAGGTCTTCGCATCATTCTCTCCGAAAACCGTAAGAAGAGTTCCGTCTTCAAGGTACCTGAACTCATCTCTGTCCTCCGCGTCATAGTAAGCGGGAGCCGACTGGGACCTTACGATGCCGTATGCATCCTCTGTTTTCCCATTATATAGCGGAGCCCTTCCATTCCTGTTTTTATAGTTTGATATATAGGCCGTTGTATTTCCGTCAACTTCCTCCTTCAGAAGCTTGACCTTTTCAAACATCTTGTCAAATTGATATGTTCTAGCTTCAGCCAATGCGGATAATACGAAGCCTTCCCTCAAATTGTCCCCGTCTTTCCATAGAATCCTGTACCACAGGTCTGTGTCGTATTTCTCGATATATTGCCCTTTGACTGTCGCCCCCAAGTTGACCTTTTCAAAATAATACACCTTGCTTATTATATTATCCCCTATAGCCGGTGTAGCTCTTACATTTAATGTGTTCGTCGTTACAAGAACATAGCTATGTCCGGACGGATGTAAATCGTACTTCAAATCAAGAATAAGACCCTCCGGGATTCCATTTTTAAAGGATTCAACCTCCACAATTGGCTCGGGCTGTTCATCCTCAACCAC
>JAENWJ010000046.1 GCA_016649995.1 Peptostreptococcaceae bacterium | reverse complement strand
TATACAAGAGCCATAGTAGTACCTCCGTTCCACGTTATAATTATAACATGTTTCGGAAGGTTTTACAAGGATAATATGCTTGAAACAGCGTCAAATCAAGGGTTTACGACATTCCTCGTTATAATTTTTCGGGAATGCAGGAAGCAAAGCCCGGAGATAAAATCCGGGCTTTTGCTTAATCGGACAGAGGGACAGGCACCGTGTCCGAAATCAATCCATCTTGTTTGTTGTGCCAGACAATGTTATTATATAGCCGAGGTGGTATAATATGCCAAGAAAAGCTCGAAAAAGAAGTAACACGGGAATCTATCATATAATGATTAGAGGAATCAACAGACAGACAATATTCGAAGATGATGAAGATTACGTATACTTTATTAATGTTATGAAGCGTGCCAAGATTAAAGGAGAATTCAAGTTATTTGGCTATTGCGTAATGGGGAACCATGTTCATATATTAATGCAAGAGAAAGAAGAATCGGTTTCATTGTCTATGCAAAGGATATGCTCGAGTTTTGTGTATTGGTATAACTGGAAGTATGATAGATGCGGACATTTGTTTCAGGAAAGATATAAAAGCGAGACTGTTGAGAACGAGGCATATTTGTTGGCAGCATTAAGGTATATACACCAAAACCCTGTCAAAGCCGGCATTGTAGATAACTTAGACAGGTACAATTGGAGCAGTTATCATGATTACACCTATGAAAAAAGTGATTTGGACACAGAATTGATTTTGGGAATGTTTTCAAAAAATAAGCAATTTGCAATAAAAAAGATTAAGAGCTTTATGGAAGAGGCAAGCGATGAAGGATTCATAGAGTATAAAGAAAAACATAAACATAAAGTATCGGATCAAGAAATTATCGGCATTGTGAAAAGCACCTACGGAGTAGAAAATACTTCGGTGGATTTGCTTGAGAAAGATAAGAAAAATTTGATTTTAAGGTACCTGAAGACAATTGACGGTGTTTCAATAAGACAGATTGCTCGAGTAACTGGAGTGAAGAAAAATATTGTAGAGAGGGCATAGCGGACAGGTCCCTGTCCCCTTGTCCGAAGGAGGCAACAATGAAACAATACAGCGCATTTGATGTAATCGGTCCGGACATGATAGGGCCTTCGAGTTCCCATACTGCCGGGGCAAACCGCCTTGGAGCTATGGCCCGTAAGATTGCTCGGGGAGACATCAAAAAAGCAACCATTTATTTGCACGGCTCATTTGCAAAAACCTGTAAAGGACACGGAACCGACAGGGCCCTCGTTGCGGGGCTTCTTGGAATTTCGGCTTCCGATGAGCGCCTGAAGGACGCCCTCAAGATAGCTGATGAATCGGGTTTTCTATATGAATTTAGGAAGGCGGATTTAGGTGATGTTCATCCTAATACTGTGAAATTTACCATAGAGCAATCTAGTGGAAAGACTTTGGAAATAATGGGGGCTTCAATCGGCGGTGGGAATATCGAAATAACTGAAATTGACGGATTAAAACTTAAGCTGACCGGAGAATATCCCACTCTTATAACGCGTCACAGGGACTGTCCGGGTGTCATTTCAATGGTCACGGGAATTCTGGCGGATTTCGGAATAAACATCGCCTTCATGAGTGTTTATCGCCACAGCAAGGGCCAAGATGCATTTATGGTGATTGAGGCGGATGACAGCTTCGATGAGGGCATAGAGGCCACCTTGCGCAATGATGTTGATGGCGTAAAAGACGCCTATTCGATTATATTCACTGACGGGGAGGCGTAGTAATGGATTATGGATTTAGAAATGGAAAAGAACTCATAGATCTATGCCGTACCCATGAAAAGAATATGGGGCAAATCATGATTCTTAGGGAGATGGAAATCTCGGGAAGAAGCATGGAATATATTCGTGGCGAAATGAAGGAAAAGCTTGAAATCATGAGGGCCGCAGCGGAGAAGGGGATAGAAAATGAGATTAAATCCGTTGGAGGACTTATTGGTGGGGAGGCCCGTAAGCTCAATGATTGGAATAAGAAGGATAAAAGTATTTCCGGGACGGTTATGAATAAAGCCGTCGCGAGGGCACTTTCGGTAATGGAGGTAAATGCTTCAATGGGACATATAGTGGCTGCTCCTACGGCCGGATCATGCGGCATACTTCCCGGAGTTATAATAACGGCCGGTGAGACGCTTGAGTCGACAGAAGATGAACATATAGATGGATTGTTCGCTGCATCTGCCGTAGGTCTTTTGGTCATGCAGAACGCTACAGTTTCTGGAGCCGAGGGGGGTTGCCAGGCGGAGACGGGAACAGCTGCGGCCATGGCATCTGCCGGAGTGGTACAAATGGCCGGGGGGACGCCCGAGATGTCGCTTCATGCCGGCGCAATGACATTCAAGAATGTTATGGGGCTAATATGCGACCCTATAGCGGGCCTTGTCGAAAGCCCGTGCCAGAAGAGAAATGCCCTAGGAGTTGCAAATGCAATGGTTTCTGCAGACATGGCGCTATCTGGAATTGAAAGCCTCATTCCATTTGACGAGGTTGTCGAGGCAATGCTTAGAGTAGGAAAAGCATTGCCGGCTACTTTTCGTGAAACCGCGATGGGCGGGTTGGCGACCACTCCTACTGGGATAAAGATTTCAAAAGAACTGTATGCACCTAAAATATGATGAGACAAATAGAAAGGCAAAAGATGAGTTCCGAGATTCCGGAACTCATCTTTTTTTTTGAGGATTTTATGCAATGGATTTTCAATAATTATTTTATCGATACAAGAATAATTTTCCAAGGAGTGGCGTTTTCACGTCTATTGCCTCCTCGGGGCACATCTCTTGGCAGCAATAGCACCTAATGCATTTCTTGTAGTCGTAAACAGGCGGATTGCTTCGATCTCCGTCCTTGAATGCAAGAGCCTTTCCATCGACAGGGCATGCATCTACACAGACTCCGCAGCGGATGCAGTCCGATTCATTTATAAAGGGCTTGCGAAGAGCTAGACTTCTGAATATGGAAGCGATTGCTATGTTTTCAGCCTTTACAGGTCCCCTCGCTATGTCGAAGTCTTTTGATATGAATTCCTTAGGGTCGTCTCCGAGATATTCAATATCCTCCTCTTTCCATTTTCCAAGGCCATATGATTCTCCATAGGAAACCGTGGGAATCAGCGCGGGATTAAGATCCACCATTCGGCAGAATGTAGCGTCTATTGCAACTGGGTCGTCCGACATTATGATAACATTCATCTGTTTTGGATTTCCAGACCGTGGGCCGTTTCCTTCCATGGCTATGATTCCATCCATTATATGAAGACGCGGTTTGACAAGAAGATTCAAGTCAACCAGCATTTTTGAGAAGCTTATTGCATCCGGATATTTTACGTGCATGGCGCCTTTGTTTATTCCGTATACAAGTCCTAGCGAGTTTTTAACTGCTCCGGTGATTCTTGTCAATTGGTGAGCCTTCATTTTGCATAGATTGAGAATTCCATCGGATTTTTCAACTGCATGGGTCAGTTCGAATTGTTTCGTGAAATTCCCTTGTGGAAAGTCAACCGTTTCACCTCCGCTGAAATCTGCAAACGAAAGGCCGTAGCGGTCCGCAACTTCCTTCAGCCCTGAATTGGCGGCTACCTTTTCGGGGTTTCCAAATCCCGGAGAATCTCCGTATTTGATATTAAAACCTTCTTCTTTCATGATACGTACAACAGCCTCGAATACGGCGGGATGGGTGGTTACGCATTTGTCGGGCATGCTAGATGCCAATAGATTCGGTTTGATAAGTATTTTTTCCGATGAATCAAAGAAAACATTTAAACCACCAAGGAAATCGAGTCCCACCCTTACCTTTTCATAAACTACTTCCCTATCATAGGTTTCGCATCTAACTACAACAACTTTGGACATAATCTCTCCTTTCTTTACAAAATATTCAATGTATACACATATAATAGTCTAAAAAAAAGGATTTGACTATGATTGGAAAGAAACAAGAGTTGGAGAGAATAAACAGAGAGTTGCAGAACAATGCTTTTAATATAAGCAAAACATAAGCAAAACGGATATTGAGCGGAAAATTGACTGTAACAAAACATTAATATATAAATTTGCAGAATTAATAGTTAAATTATGAATTATGCATTAAAATAGAATTAAGTGTGATTAACATATCAGGTTATTCATACCCCCCTTATAGTCCTCGGCAGTTTGACCAACTGTCCGGGGACTATCTTATTTTCAAAATTGCTATTACAACGACCGAGGACGGAAATCTTATAGGAACACCATCGAACGGAAACATGGTTCTCGAAATTGAAGAATACTTTTCGACGGCTGACGCCGGAGCCAAGGAACGATTTCGGTTGACAGGGACGGAAACTGGAGATACACTCACTTTGACGGATATACGGGGACAGACTTTTTACCAGAAGGGGACGGCTGAGGGATTTAGGTGGGATTTCATTCAAACTTTATAAGAAACGCCAGAACACCAGTGACTTTAGTCGTGGGATGAATGGCACCATTTGTTGAAAAATGGTTTCACTTAGTTATTTTTTATTGAAAGAAAGGTGGATGACGAGCTATGAAACTGAGATTGCTGGAAAAAGAAAAGGCAATGGCATTTTTCGCCGGCCTTAAGGAAGGGGCTGAAGAAACCCTTAAGGACAAGGAAAAAACGAAAAAGATTGTCGCGGATGCCTTGGATAAGGCAAGAGAAACCAAGGGCCCCTTCGCGGAGCTTCTCGATGACATAATGCTGATGTTTTCTATGGCGGCCGACTACGTAAAGGGAAACTACCGCAATGTTCCAATCGGAACCATCGTAGTCATAATCGCCGGAGCCATATATTTGCTTACTCCTATTGATGTCATTCCGGATTTCATTCCTGTGGTAGGATACCTGGACGATGCATTCGTTTTGGGCATCGTAATAAAGCAAGCAAGGTCGGACTTGGAAAAGTACAGGATATGGAAGGCCGAGCAAAAGAAAATCCAATTATAGACATTAAAACACAAAGCGGCAAGTCTTCGCTTTAAAATGATGCCGTGCCGCGCTGCATTCCCACTGAGCTTGAGCGGGCCATTTCAAGGAGCCCGTAGGTGCGAATGTGCTCTATGAAGGATTCGATTTTCTTTTCCGAGCCTGTCACTTCAAGAATCATTGTATTTTGTGTCACATCGAGAACGGAGGCCTTGTAAATATCGGCCAGGTCTTTGATTTCGCGCCTGTGTTCAACCGTGGCGGAAACCTTTATAATCAGTATCTCGCGGATCAATGAGTCTTCGGGTAGAAGTTCTGCAACCTTTATCACGGGTATCTGCTTGTTGAGCTGTTTCATAATTTGTTCGGTCTGCCAGTCGTTAGCGGTCACTCCGATGGTCATTCTAGAAAATGCAGGATCATCTACGGTTCCAACGGAAAGCGAGTCGATGTTGTAGCCCCTCCGGCTGAAAAGGCCGGCAATGCGGGACAGAACTCCGGCGCGGTTTTCAACCAGTACCGACAATATTCGTTTTTTCATCTTAAAACCTCCTGACGGAATTGATTTTGGGGTCGATTCGGCAGTCTATCAGCCAGCTGTCCTGACCGCACAAAGACTGCTCGAGGATTTTGCCGAAGCTCTCCATGTTGTATGCATGGGCGCTTTTCAGTCCGTAAGCCTCTGCAATTTGAACGAAATCCGGTCCCTTTTTAAAATACACTCCGTGTCGGCAATCGACTCCGTAGGCATTGTCCTGAAGCTCCCTTACCATGCCCAGGTATTGGTTGTTAAGAAGAAGAATAACCACCTTTTCGCCGGATTCCGACAAGGTTCCAAGTTCTCCCAGACTCATCTGTATTCCGCCGTCTCCCATGACTGCGAAAACCTGTCTTTCCGGCGCGGCCATTTTGGCTCCGATAGCTGATGGAAGCCCATAGCCCATTGTTCCCAGACCGCCGGATGTCAAGAATCTGCGTTTCCCGGACATGGTGATATGGCGCGCCGCCCATATCTGGTTGAGACCGACGTCTGCAGTGAATATTGCGTCCGAGTCGGCCTTTTCGGAAACATGATGGAGAAGCACCGCCGGATCCAGCCTGTCCGGACTTGACTTCATAGGAACGACTGCTTCTGATGGGGTCCTTGAGGGCTTCCAATCCCATGTTTTGGTGAAATCCATGTGCTTGAGCATGTATATAAGCACGTCTCCGGCATCCCCGACAATGGGTATGTGCGTTTCTATGTTCTTTCCCACTTCAGCCGGGTCTATGTCTATATGCAGTATGATTTTTTCGCGTTCGAATATGTGCCCTCCGGCCGTGGCTCTGTCTGAAATCCTCGCTCCGATTATAATAAGCAGGTCTGATTCCTTGAGGGCCTGCTTGGCCCTGAGATGTCCGTGAGAGCCGATCATTCCCATCACGTTTGGAAGGTCCATATCCACAGCGCCGTTGCCCATGAGTGTATGCACAACGGGAATGCCCGTCTTCTGAAGAAAGATGTTAAGCGGCGTCCGGGAACCCGAACATAGGATTCCGCCCCCCGCGCAAATGAGAGGCCTTTCGCTTTTTTCAAGGGCGGCGATGGCCGCTTTTATCTGTTTTCTGTTGCCTTTAAAGACCGGTTTGTACCCCCGTATGTTTATAGAGGGGTCATTTTCTGCTTGGACATCTTCCTTTTGAACATCAACAGGTATGTCAACGAGTACGGGTCCCGGCCTTCCGGTTGATGCTATGTGGAAGGCCTCATTCATGATTCTGGGAAGGTCCGCCGCGTCCTGAACAAGGTACGTGTGCTTTGTGAAGGGCTCCGATGCCCCTGCAATGTCGGCCTCCTGAAAAGCGTCCGTTCCGATTCTGTCCCTTTGTACCTGACCCGTTATGACTACAAGGGGCACAGAATCCGCCTGCGCCGTAGCGATGCCTGTTATTATATTGGTTGCCCCAGGGCCGGAAGTGACAATGCAGACGCCGGGCTTTCCGGTCATGCGGGCATATCCGCTGGCAGCGTGGGCGGCTCCCTGTTCTGTGCGGGTCAGAACATGCGTCAGGGATGAATTTCTCAGGGCTTCATAAAGAGGCAAAACGGCTCCTCCCGGATGCCCAAAGACCCTGTCGACACCGTGCTTTTCAATTGATCCGATAATAATCTTCGCGCCTTCCATGTCTGCTCCTCCTTGAAGTTTTAAATACTATTAAACTATGTTAAGACCGGAATGTCAATAAAAATTTCTGAAAATACGCATTTATCGATCAATTCAGAAAAAACTCGTTTTTTTTAATTATTTTGTTGACAAGCTGTGGATATGTTGATATCATAAACAACAATATATCGAAAACATAAAACGCGATGACAGAGAGCGTTATTCGGAAATAAATCTATAGAGAGTCGGCGTGTGGTGGAAGCCGATGGTTTATCCGGAAGACTACTCACTCTGGAGCGGCCGCCCTGAAAATGTAGGGGCGTGATGATTGGCCTCATTATCGGCCGGTGCATTAAAACGCTCAGAAGAGGCTTGCACTTGAAACGTTATTTTCGTTTTTTGCGAGTAAAAAAGGTGGTACCGCGGGTAATAGACTCGTCCTTTAATTAGGATGGGTCTTTTTGTATTCAAAAATAAGGAGGATATAGACATGGCGCAAAGAATAAGCATATTTGATACGACACTCAGGGATGGTGAACAGGCACCGGGATTCAGCATGGATCTAGGTGAAAAACTGCAGGTAGCAAGGCAGCTTGAGCGCCTCGGAGTAGATGTAATGGAGGCGGGCTTCGCGATAGCCTCGGAGGGGGACTTTGAAGCGGTTAAGGCCATTGCGGGAACAATAAAGAATTCAAGCGTGGCTTCTCTTGCCAGAACAACTAAAAAGGATATCGATGCCGCATGGGAAGCTATAAAAGGCGCCGAGGCGCCAAGGATACATACATTCATTGCCACGAGCGAAATACACATGAAATACAAGCTCAAGATGGAGCCCCTCGATGTAATGGAGAGGGCGGAGGCAATGGTGAAGTATGCGGCAAAGCGATGCCCGGATATAGAGTTTTCAGCGGAGGATGCAACAAGGAGCAACCCCATTTTCCTGGCCAAGATATTCGACAAGGTCATAAGCGCCGGGGCTACTGTAATAAATGTTCCGGACACCGTTGGATACGCAATGCCGGAGGAGTTCTTTTCTTTCATAGAGACAATACGCAAGAACATGAAATATGATCACAAGGCTCAGTGGTCCGTACACTGCCATAACGATCTGGGCCTGGCAGTGGCAAACACTCTGGCAGCTGCCAAGGCTGGGGTCACACAATTCGAATGCACTGTAAACGGAATAGGGGAGAGGGCTGGAAATGCCGCCCTCGAAGAGATAATAATGGCAAGCAAAGTAAAAGAATCCATTCTGGATATCACGACAAACATAGATACAAGGCAGATTGCACGCACCAGCAGGCTGGTAAGCAGCATAACCGGGGTAGCGGTTCAGCCAAACAAGTCCGTAGTTGGCAAGAACGCATTCGCTCACGAGTCGGGAATCCACCAACACGGAATGCTTAGCAATTCCCTCACATACGAAATAATGACGCCTGAATCTGTAGGCTTCGAGAAGACTAATCTTGTGCTTGGAAAACACTCCGGGAAACATGCATTCAGGGACCGCCTCACGGAGATGGGAATCGAAATGGACGACAGCGAAATGGAGAATGTATTCATTTCCTTCAAGGCCCTGGCCGACAAGAAGAAGATAGTCGAGAGGGACGACATAGATGCTCTCATAAACAAGCAAAGGTTCCGCCAAGATGAAAGATTCTCGCTCAAGGGATTCACCGTTCAGCGGGGCTTTGAACGCTTCTCCAAGGCGGAGGTTACCATAGAGAACGCAAGCGGTATAAACAAGGAAATAGGTGAAGGCGACGGACCGGTTGATGCGGCATTCAACGCAATAGAGCGCATGACGGGAATAAGAGCCACACTCAAAAGCTTCAATGTAACAGCCGTAACACAAGGGAAGGATGCCCAGGGCCTCGCCGACATAGTTGTAGAGGCCGGCGGCAAGAACTACAAGGGCCGCGGACTTTCAACCGACATTGTAGAGGCGAGCATCTTGGCTTATATAAGTGCAATTAACAGGATAGACATGGCGGACAAGAAAATGGCTAGGGAGGCATAACAATGGGAATGACAATGACACAGAAGATTTTGGCAAGGCATGCCGGGATGGAGCATATCGAGGCGGGAGAGTTTATAGAGGCCAGCCTTGACGGGGTGCTTGGAAACGACATAACAACCCCGGTGGCAATTAACATACTCGAGGAAAGAAACATCGAAAAAATCGAGGCCGCAGACAAAACAATACTGGTTATGGATCATTTCATACCGAACAAGGACATTAAGTCTGCAATGAACTGCCAAATGGTTAGAAACTTTGCTGCGTCCCGGAAAATAGATAAATATTACGATGTAGGAGACATGGGCATAGAGCACTGCCTGCTTCCGGAGAAGGGGCTCGTTGTTTCGGGGGATGCCATTATAGGGGCAGACTCGCACACCTGCACATACGGCGCCCTTGGGGCCTTCTCGACCGGTGTAGGGTCTACCGACATGGCAGCGGCAATGGCTACAGGGAAAGCGTGGTTCAGGGTTCCTGAAGCCATACGCTTCGAGCTCAAGGGAGAGCTGCCAAAGTACGTTTCGGGAAAGGATGTAATCCTTAGCATCATAGGAGACATAGGAGTAGACGGGGCGCTCTACCAATCCATGGAATTCGGTGGAGAGGGAATGAAAAGCCTATCCATGGCGGACCGATTTACAATAGCAAACATGGCAATCGAAGCCGGGGCAAAGAATGGAATATTCGAGGTTGACGAAGCAACCATGGCCTACCAGAATGGAAGGGGAAATAAAACCCCGGAAACCTATAAGGCAGATAAAGACGCCGTCTACGCAAGGACCATAGAAATTGACCTTGGAAAAGTGGAGCCCGTAGTTGCGTTTCCGCATCTTCCATCAAACATAAAACGTTTCGGAGAGTTCGATGAAATAGTTCTAGACCAAGTAGTAATAGGCAGCTGCACTAACGGACGCCTCGATGACCTAAGGAAGGCGGCAAACATAATGAAGGGCAAAAAAGCGGCAAAGGGCACAAGAACAATAATAATTCCGGGAACGCAGCAAATATACCTCGATGCCCTAAGAGAAGGAATAATAGAAATATTCATAGAGGCCAGAGCAATAGTTAGCACCCCAACCTGCGGACCCTGCCTTGGGGGATACATGGGCGTACTCGCAAAGGGAGAGCGGGCGCTCTCTACCACCAACAGAAATTTTGTGGGACGCATGGGCCATCCCGAATCCGAGGTCTACCTTTCAAACCCCGAGGTTGCAGCGGCATCGGCTATAACGGGAAGAATATCCCACCCCGAGGAGGTAATGAAATGAGCAAAGGAAAAGCCCATGTCTACGGGAACAATGTGGACACAGATGTAATAATACCGGCCAGGTATCTTGGAGCCTCAAAGGCCGATGAGCTTGCGGCCCACTGCATGGAGGACATAGACAAGGAATTCAAGAAGCGAGTGGAGCAGGGAGATGTGATAATTGCAGGGCTAAACTTCGGATGCGGTTCATCACGGGAGCACGCCCCAATGGCCATAAAGGCAAGCGGCATTTCATGCGTAGTGGCTTCGTCGTACTCTCGCATATTCTTCCGCAACGCGTTTAACATAGGCCTTCCCATATTCGTATGCGCAGAGGCCGGGGAATCTGCCGAAACAGGGGATGAAATAAGCGTGGACCTCGAGAGCGGAATAATAATAAATGAAACAAGAAACGAGACATACAGGGCTCAGGCCATTCCACCATTTATGATGGACATGATAAAGAAGGGCGGCCTCATGGCGAAGATTGCCGGAGAAAAGGAGGACAAGAGATGAAGCGAATAGCAGTTCTCCCTGGAGACGGAATAGGGCCTGAGGTGACAGAAGCGGCCGTAAAGGCAATCAAAAAAGCGGCCGTCAAGTATAATATTGATATATCGCTGGAATACGGAAAAATCGGCGGAATTGCCATAGATGAAACAGGCAGTCCCTTCCCGGAGACGACAGAGGCCCTTTGCCAAAGGGCCGATGCAATACTCCTCGGGGCAGTAGGGGGAGAAAAGTGGAACGACCTTCCGAGCGAGAAACGTCCCGAAAGTGGTCTCCTTTCAATGAGAAAGAAAGTTGGAACCTTCGCAAACCTTAGGCCAGCATCCATAATGCCAGGAATGGAAGGCGCCTCTCCTCTGGCTCCGAGGATTATAGGAGATGGATTCGACATACTTTTTGTCAGGGAGCTGACAGGCGGAATCTATTTTGGGGAAAAGGGCGTTTCTCTCAGCGATGACTCACACATCGCATGGGACAAAATGAGCTATTCGGAAATGGAAATAAAAAGGATAGCCCGCATGGCTTTCGAAGAGGCCTTCAAGCGCCGCAAGAACCTTGTCAGCGTTGACAAGGCAAACGTCCTCAAAAGTTCGAGGCTCTGGAGGCAAACGGTAGAAAACATGTCCAAAGAGTACCCGTCGGTGAAGCTGCGCCACATGTATGTGGACAACGCCGCAATGCAGCTTGTAATAAACCCGAGGCAGTTTGACGTAATACTGGCGCCAAACATGTTTGGGGACATACTCTCCGACGAGGCCGCCGCAATAACAGGCTCCATAGGCCTTTTGGCTTCTGCAAGCCTGCGCGCAGACGGAAAGGGCATATACGAGCCTATACACGGATCCGCGCCGGACATTGCAGGAAAAGACATTGCAAACCCCATAGCGGCCATACTTTCTGCCGCCATGCTTCTAAGGCATGCATTCGGAGAGGAAAAGGCCGCGTCGTCCATAGAGGCGGCCGTATATAAGGTTCTAAAGGAAGGCAAAAGAACTCTGGATATTGCCCGGGAAAACGAAATTCCGATAGGGACTATGGAAATGACCAAAGAAATAATCACACGAATGTAAAAAAACCAGTCTATGGAATATACTTTCCGTGGACTGGTTTCAACTTTAAGACAACGGTTTATTTTCTTCCAAAATTTAATAGTGAGGGAATAAGAGAAAGGAAGGGAAAGTGAACACCTGCACAATAAGGCTCAAGTATTCTACATGAGGAAAGTAAATCGAGGTGATGATATGAATTATCATGAGCTAATGGATAGTATTATTAAAGAAAATAAATGAGGTCTACGACTTCCCGAATCTAGCTATTTTTGTGATAATATTATTGTATAAATTAAATATGCAAAGGGAGAGGATTAAATGGAAAAGTTTGACGAAATGATGAGAAATTTTGATCTGGACTATTTTGGCAACGGAAGGCACAAAATGCCATTCGACAAGGCCATAGCACTGCAAAGGAGCGGGGAGGCCTTCATTCTCGATGTTCGAACAAGACCTGAGAACGAATTGATATTCTTTGGTTTCGCAACCAACATACCAACCAATGAAATACCCGACCGCCTTGACGAAATACCCATGGACAAGACCGTTGCCATCTTCTGCACATCAGGAAACAGGGCGACAATTGTCTATGCATATCTGCTTAATAAAGGATATAAAGACGTTAAGGTAATCGCAAATAGCATTTCGGATATTGCAGGAACCTTCAAGCCGGGATATGTTCTTTCAAATTACGGAGCCCATGACAAAGACGGAAGTGGAGATGCTTCCAAATGAACAACGCCGCAGTAATGAGCATAATAATACTCATTATATGCGAAAAATAGATCTGTATGCCCCACGCTTTCGAGCGTGGGGTTTTTCTATGTGTGCCCGGCATGGGCACAATCTATAGGGTGAAAGTCCCGAACGCCGAAGGTGACGTAGGCGTTAGCCAAGAGCAAGGGTGTCGTGGGTGACTGCGAATCTGAAGGAAGCTTGATGAGCAAATTTCCGGTCTG
>JAENWJ010000045.1 GCA_016649995.1 Peptostreptococcaceae bacterium | reverse complement strand
AGAACCTGGGGCTGCTTGAATTTTTTGCTGATGAGTCCGCCTATGTTGCCCGCAAGAAGAACAAGCGCCAGCTGAAGCAAAAAATCGTATCCTTCTTCCACAAAAATCCCTTCTTTCATAAGAAACCTTTATTTTCTAAATATTCATGTTACAAGTATACTCTTCCTATTCGTATATTCAACAGCCCTTTGCAGGTTTAATGCAAATTCAAACCGTTAATCCTATTTAAATGGTATAATTAAATGCAATCACAAAGCAAGGGGGCGCGTTTTATGATAAGCTTGTCGTCAAGGCTTTTAAACCATGAGTATGTAAAAGAAGAACTCGAAAGAATGGGCGCTAAGGTTATTGATTTCCATGGTACAATGTGCATGGTCAAGTTCTTGATAAAAGACATAAAGATCAACTACATCTATCACACAAACAGGAACAACACTTTTTTCCTTGAACGCACAAAACCATATGTCATTCCAATGGGCGATTTCGACACCGAAGAGGACATTCTTGAAATCATTAAAATCGACTTCGAGCAGTTCAACAATGCAATGCATAGCAAAAATTTCGATGAATTCATAGAAATTGACACCAATATAACAAAGCTTGTAAGGACTTTTGAGGATTTGTTCCTTTATTACAATGTGTCAAAGGATAATTTGAACGAGATCCGCCAGAAAACCGAGGATATTCTCGAAAAAATACACGAGGTCAAAAATTCTTCGGAAAGAATCTATTTCAAGAAGGAACCATACAGCTTCAAATAAAAAAACAGTTAAAATCGGATTGAAAAATCCGGTTTTTTTTATTTCTCCCGAAGGGTATACAAGCAGTAAAAGGCACTTGAAATAATAATGGCGTTTTTTCTAATCCAATTCTAATTTTAGCTTAATTTCCTTCTAATAAAGACCTCCTATAATGAAAATATAGAAAACAAAACATTGGAGGTAACAAAATGAAAATCACTTTAGAGCAAATCGACTTCTTGAGGGCCCGTGCAAATGTAAGCTACAAGGAAGCCAAAGAGGCATTGGAGCAAGCTGAAGGAGATATGGTAGAGGCCCTGGTAATGCTCGAGAAGCAAAACAAGGTTTCCGAAAAGAAAAACTCAGCCGGTTCAAAGAACGAAGGCGCGGGTTTCTGGAACAGTCTTAAGAATTTCTTCAAAAGAATGAACAAGATCAGATTCATACTCAAGAATGAAAACGGCATTCTTCTTAACTTTCCGCTGACTTTGGCAGTTGTGCTTGCCATATTCGCTACCCCGTTTGTTGTAGTAGGGCTTCTTGTCGCTCTCTTCACGGGATACCGAATACAGTTTAAGAACGAATCTGGAAAGGACATGGCTGTAAACAAGTATTTTGACAAGGTTTCTGATTCTGTAAAATCAATGGGCGAGGACTTGAAATCCGAATAGATTGGTGTCATAACAGCCTGCCGAAGGGTAGGCTGTTATTTTTTTTACGTTTTGAGTTATAATGGTATAAAGACAAAAAACGGGAGAAACAAATGACAACTTCAATCTTAATAGTTGAGGACGAACCAAAAATCGCCAGATTTCTCGAGCTTGAATTTACTCATGAAGGCTATGAGGTATCAATTGCCGAAGATGGTAGAAAGGGCCTGAAAGCTGCGGAGTCTAACAAATACGATCTCATACTACTCGACCTTATGATTCCCGGGCTTAATGGAATTGAGGTTTGCAGAAGAATCCGCCAATTCTCTGATATCCCAATAATCATGGTCACGGCAAAGGACGACATCATGGACAAGGTAACCGGGCTCGACACGGGCGCAGACGACTATGTGACAAAGCCCTTCGCCATAGAGGAGTTGCTTGCCAGAATGCGTTCGGTCATGAAGCGAAGGGGTTCATCTCCCTCTATCAAGTCTACAAAATCCGGTTCTGTCGCTGTAGGCAGTCTCTCTCTAAGCCCTGAAGAACACAAGGTTCTTTGCGATTCGCAGGAAATAGATTTAACCAAGAGAGAATTTGACCTGCTTGAGTACCTGATAAGAAACAAGAATATGGTCCTCACTCGTGAACAGATTCTCGAAAATGTATGGGGGTACGACTACTTTGGCGACACGAATGTGGTAGATGTATACATAAGGTATCTCCGAAGCAAGATAGATGAGCCCTTCGATCATAAGTTCATAACAACGGTACGCGGTGTAGGCTACTCTCTCAAGGATGAATAAAATGAAGAAAACTTCTCGCAAAGCCAACAATCTAAAAATTATATGGACTCCCTTCTTCGTATTGTTCAAGGGACTCTTTTTCCTGCTCAAAAATATGGGAAAGATAATTCTTTTTCCTTTTAAGGCTCTCCATTATCTTTTTGAAACTTTTTCCAGCCTTTTCAAGTTTTCAATAGGATTCAAGTTCTCGTTCTACTATTCTGCAATGTTTGTTCTTCTACTTGTTTTCACAAGCTTTGCAATAGTGTTTGGCTTCAGGGCATATGTCGAAATCGAGGAAACCAAATCGCTAGAGGATTTCTCTACATTCCTTCAGGAACGGATTATTGAAGACGTTTCTGAAATCGAAAAATATATTGACACTGCGGTTTCTGCAGAAAGTATAGAGGTTTCTCTGCGGAATATCTCGGGCGAAACGATTTACTCTGGCAAGCCTCAGGAAAACGGTTCGCTTATTCCTTACAATAAAGAATTGTCCATTCCGGAAGGCAAAACCTTTTTTACGCTCGGAATCATCGAAATAGAGGAAAGCTTTCCCGCGGAATCTCCTTCATATACCCTTTTGCTCAGAAAAAATCTGGTCCGGCAAAATAAATATCTTGCTATGCTTTTTGCTCTGCTTTTCATCTTCGACATTATAGGCATACTGTTTATAACCATAACCGGTTCGAAGATGGGAAAACAAATGATGCTTCCAATAAAGAACATGACAGATTCAATAAAGCATATAACGATCAATGATTTAGACGCAAAGTTGGATGTGAGAGGAGCCAAGGACGAATTAAAGGAATTGGCTATTACTTTCAATGACATGACAAAACGCATCAAGGACGCATATGAGCAACAAAACCAGTTTGTATCGGATGCTTCCCATGAGCTAAGGACTCCCATTTCTGTAATTCTAGGCTATGCGGACATGCTTGACCGCTGGGGCAAGAAGGACGAGGATGTTTTAAACGAATCTGTCACTGCCATAAGGGAGGAATCCCGCAACATGAAAGACCTTACCGAGAAGCTTCTTTATTTGGCTAGAGCAGACAAGAATATGATCAGAAACGAAAAAACGGAATTCGATATGCATGAACTCATTGAAGAGATAGCCCGGGAAACGCGCCTCATTGACACTGTCCACAATATCCTTTGCGAATGTGAAGAACACATGCCGGTTTCGGCAAACCGCAAGGCAATAAAGCAGGCCATAAGAATATTCATAGAAAACAGCCGGAAATTTACTCCGGATGGAGGAAGCATAACTCTAAGGTCTTACAACAAAAAGAACAAGATTGTTTTGGATGTTGAAGACACGGGAATCGGAATTCCAAAGGGCGACATACCCCTCATTTTCAACAGGTTCTACCGAGTCGAAAAATCAAGGAGCAAGAAGATGGGTGGCAGCGGTCTGGGGCTTTCTATTGCCAAATGGATAATTGACGAGCATGACGGACGCATTTTAGTAAAGAGCAAGGAAGGAGAAGGGACCCTCATGAGCATTGTGCTGCCATATAAGTGATAGCGGGTAGCTTGCAGTAGGCAGTTGAAAAAAAACAGTAGAAAATAGTGCGCGGAAAAAAATGAATGACAAACCATCCTTATGGATAACCTTTATTCTTTCATCGGATTGGGCATAAGCATCACAGATTGCGCCACATTTATCCGGTGATCCATCATCTATTAGTATCAGTTCAAAATCTGCATAGCTTTGATTCAAAATAGAATTTATACAGTTTTCCAAATATGCTTCAACCTTATATGCTGGAACAATAATGCTGAGAGTGGGGGACATAATCAACCTCCTTGTCTAAATTACAATGGGGCAGTTCTCTTGACTCTCATAAAAAAAAGACTCAAAAAGGTACGTCCCTTTTAAGTCTTTTTTTATGGTGCGGAATGAGGGACTCGAACCCACGACTTCTTCCACGTCAAGGAAACACTCTACCACTGAGTTAATTCCGCATGTATAAATTTTAATGGTGCGAAGAGGGGGACTTGAACCCCCACATCCAGAAGGACATAAGATTCTGAGTCTTACGCGTCTGCCAATTCCGCCATCCTCGCACAGGCACTCGCCACGCGATTATATCCCGCGGCTACATATTACATTTTAACAAAATTCAAACCCATATGCTACTCTTTTTTGAAAAATCGTTTTCCATAAATTTTGTTAATTGACATTAGTTCGGTGCCGAACTATAATTAAGAAGAAAGCAAACCTAAAATAATATGGATTCGAGGAGGAAATTATGAATACACTAAGCAACAATGTACTTGAAACAATCAAGAAAAGACGAAGCGTCAGAAAATTCTTGCAGGAAAAAATCAAACAAGAGGAGCTTGATGCAATCATCGAAGCAGGCATTTATGCGGCGTCCGGCCATAACTCTCAGCCTTGGCATTTCACTGTAATTGAAAACAAGGAATTTATAAATGAGATGAATGATAAAACCAAGGAAGCAATGAGAGCATCGGATATCGATTGGATCCGAAAGATGGGCGAAAAGGAAAAGCTGCATATTTTGGGAAATGCCCCAATGGTTATTATTGTTTCAGGTCGTCAGGAAAACGCCTACTCTCCTTTGACAGACTGCGCCAATGCCATACAGAATATGCTGGTAGCTGCGGAAAGCCTGGATATAGGAACCTGCTACATCGGTCTAACAGAGTATTTTTTCAAGGACGATGAAAATTTGAAAACAATGAATATTCCCGATGGCTATGTTCCATATTACACTGTTTCCATAGGGTACAAGGATCCCGCCTATGCATGGAAAGCACCCGTCAGAAACGAAGATGTAGTAAATTACATCCGGTAGGCTCATGAATAAAGATTATATTATTTACTATATTACCCGGATTCGAAAGAAGTCCGGACTTTTCATTGAAAATCTTTTGAAAGCGAAAGGTTTAGACGGACTATGCGCCTCTCATGAAACCATTCTTTCGGCTCTTTATGCCGAAGACCGGCCACTAGCAATGAAAGACATCTCCAATCGGATTTCAAGAAACAAATCTACCACTTCCCAATTGGTAGACAAGCTTGTAAAGTTTGGATATGCAGAAAAAATCCACTGCAAGAATGACAGACGGGTCAATTACGTGTTTCTGACACAAAATGGCAAAGATATTCAAGCTAACTTCCAGACTATTTCGGCTGAATTAATTGAAACCGCCTATGAAAATTTTTCTACGGAAGAAATAGAGGAGCTGCTGAGGCTGCTTAAAAAGCTATCGAACAATTTTAAATAAAAAGAAAAAATCTCAATCCTGCCTAAAACGGCGTTTGAGATTTTTTTATTTTCACTTTTCTTTTCTGGATTTCTTATCCTCATACATATCGCCATCAGCAGTTTTAATAAGTTTTTTGAATGTATCGCCGTCAATGGGATATTCTGAAATCCCGAAGCTGAACCTTAGCTGCAAATTCTTTTTTTCGTATTCGACAAAAACTCTCTCCATTGAATTACGGATTTTCTCCATTTTCTTGTTGATTTTTTCTTTTCCGCTACCGGGAAAGATTGCAACGAATTCATCTCCTCCAAACCTTCCCAATATGTCACAGTCCCTAATTCCCGCCGAAAAATTCCGTGAGAAGCTTTTTAGAACAAAATCCCCTGCAATATGGCCGAATGAATCGTTTATCTGCTTCATTCTGTCAATATCCATTATAACAAGACACAGGCTTTGACCCGAGCTCTTTGCGAATTCAATGGCCTTTTTGGCCATCTCTCCAAGATACCCTCTGTTTAAGAGGCCTGTAAGGCTGTCGGTTCTCATAGACATGAGTTCTTTCTGATACTTCCGCTGTTTTGAAAGGACTGTCTGTATCTGATTCCTCATGTACTCCATGATTTCAATGTCGTCTTTGCCGAAAACATTGTTCTTGGTGCTGTCTATGTTTATAAATCCATAAAACTTTCCATCTATCCATACGGGAGCAACCAGGGATGTCTTTACTCTCTCCCCTTCAAGCACGAGCAATTCGGGGCTCTGCACCTTCAACTTTTTATCGATTTCCCTTACTATGCAAATCTCTTTGGGTATTCTTCCTATATCCCTGTATACCAGGCTGTCCTCAGGCTTTAAGTGGAAATTTTTTACCATTTCGTCCGGATAGCCCTTGGTAGTCGGCATTCTTAAAATACCTTCATCGTCAAGAATAAGAATTGCCCCAAACTTTGAATCGGGAATAGCTTCCATGCACTTTTCAAGAAGCCAACTTACGGTATCCGACCTTTCCTCTGCTTATAGCCGCCTTCCTTACATATGGCGCCTTTACCTTGGTGTGATCCAATTCAAAGCTTTCTATTTTTGTCATTTTCCCAGTCTCCTTATTATATTTTTAAATCCGTTTATTTTATGTTTTCAAGTGTTTTCACAATGAACTGCCAGGTCCTTTCGGTGGATGCTATATCAAGACGCTCCCTGGTCGAATGAACATCAAACATATCCGGTCCTATCGATATTATATCCAAACCCGGCATTTTTTCTTTGAGGAACCCGCACTCCAAACCCGCATGAATGGCTTTTATTACAGGCTCTTTCCCGAATAGCTGCCCATATGTTTTTTTCATGATTTCTCTAATATATGATTCCGAAACGAATTCCCATCCGGGATAATCCGCTTCCAGCTTCATGTCTGCTTGCAGAAGACCGCAAAGGCTTCCTATGCGCCCGTTAATTTCATTTTTAAGTGATTCGACCGAGCTCCTTACAGAGCTCGTGATTATTATATCGTTGCCCTCTGTCTTTATAACTCCCAGATTGATGGAGCTCTCAACAAGTTTGGGGACATCCCCGCTCATTGTCTGAACTCCGCAAGGTACAAGCCGTAAAAACGATACAAGGTTTTCCATACTTGCTTTGTCAAGCATTACGCTCTTTATGGATTTTTCTTCGATTTCTATTTTAAGCTCAGGTTCAGATGATTTAAGCTCGTTTCTGAATACCCCTTCCATTCTTACAACTATTTCATCAAGCGCATCTGCATATTCGCGTGAAGAAACGACTTGCACGCGGCAATGTCCCGCTATTGCATTTCTCTTGCTTCCTCCATCAATACTAAGCAGCCTGAACCCTCTTCCGTCAAGCTCCGCCATCAGTCTTCCCATGAGCTTTATGGCATTGCCTCGGCCCTTGTCTATTTCAGACCCCGAGTGGCCGCCCTTCAACCCCTTTATGCATATTTCGCTGCAATAGCCATTTGTAAATGCATTTTCCCATGACACATGCATATTCACCTGGTTGTTTACGCCGCCCGCACTTGAAGCCAGAAAAACGCCTTCCTCTTCAGAGTCCAGATTGATGAGTATCTTGGACTTCAATCCTTCCGTGTCGAGTCCTATAACGCCATCCATTCCTGTTTCTTCGGATGTAGTTATTACGCACTCAAGTGCCGGATGCTTTAATTTTTTATCCGCAACAATAGCCATTATATACGCCACTGCAACTCCGTTGTCCGCTCCCAGGGATGTTTCTCTAGCCGACAAAAAACCGTCCATTTCCTCAATGTCCAAGGGGTTGCTTTCGAAATCGTGTTCGGATTCCGCTGTCTTTACGCATACCATATCCATGTGCCCCTGCAGCATTACCGCCGGCGAACTTTCGTACCCGATTGTTGCAGGTTTTTTCATTATTATGTTGAGGCTATCGTCCCGAATAGCTTCTACTCCGTGGCTCACCGCAAAATTAAGCAGAAAATCGCTCACCGCTTTTTCATTTCCGGAGCATCTAGGTATTTTGCATATCTCCCTAAAGTATCCCAGTATTGAATCTATTCCCTTAGTTTCTTCCACTGACAAACCACCCCTTCTTTTCTCAATAATCCTATTCCATATTCCGAATCATATATCTCATTTTTTTTCTTAAAAGGCTCTCATTTGCGGAGTCGTAGAGACTGTCCATGCTATATGAAATCATCGAATCCTTCTCGCTTATTCCGCAATTTATATTCGCTTCAATGCCATACTTTCTCATAATATTAATACTCATTTGCTTTCTTATTGTTTCTGAATAATGCAACATTTTTTCTTCTTCTTCACCGGAAAGAAGTAAAAATGTATTTTCCTCTATCCTGAAAAAGAAATAGTCATCCGAAATTACACTCCCTGTTACTTCAATCAATTCGTTCAAAACCTTCCGCGACATACTCTTTCCGTACTCCATTTTGAGTTTATCAAAGTCATTGATTGAAATAAGTCCCATTCTGACATTGGTTCTGGTCTTTCTGAGCAATACCCACATCTTTCCTTTTAACCGCTCATACGCCCTGCTATTTAAAAGGCCCGTTTCAATATCTACCAAAGCGGCATCCTTAAGCAAGGTTTCATTTTGCTGATGTTCCCTAAGATATGAGTCATATGGTTTCTTTATTCCCAAGTCTATGGCCACCTTGTAGATCATGTAATACGATGCCAGTTTCAAAAATTGCCCTATGAGATTGAATAATTCTTGAGAATCCGAAAATATAAAGATGAACATTTCCGATAAAATCGTGAAAACAATCGCCCATACAAGGAACGGATACGCCTTTTCCCCAACCCTGCTCCTGCTACGATCTAGCAAAAGCCATGCCAGCATGAGCAACAAAACTATAATGACCTCTGACCAAGTTTTAAACGGTGTATTGGCTATTCCTTCTATGCAACATTTCGGAAATGTCTTGAAGTATAGAACGCTTGAAACGATTGAAACTGTAGCTAGAAAGTATATCGCAAATATTGTCTCGTAACTTATCCTAAGCTTTATTTTATCGTTAAAGCTGAATGCAACAAAATAAGTCAAACTTTCCATCCATCTGGCGGCAATCCGAAATTGCCCTGCATAAAACTCATGGCCGACAAATATGTTCATTTCTTTAAATGAAAGCATGTGCATCAAATCGATGAACCCTATGAACAGATATGCTATTCCGAGGAATATTATATAGCTGCCCTTGTTGTATTCTCTTGCGTTCCAAGCAATCATGAATACAGCGAAAGCGATGGAGATGCTGTATATGCCTACGAGACTGTGGAAAAGAAGATAATTGAAGAAACTGCTGATAAATAGGCAGGCAAGTATACCTAATAGAAATGCGTCCTTCCGCCATCCTTCATATTTTTCTTTATCCATTTGCAACCCTCCCGCAAAGTAACTCTCTCCTCATTTAAAACCATGATTATCATGAATTCATTATATCATAATTTGAATTTTGGCAGCATTGACGCTTCCACTTGAATTCCTCTTCTTTGAAGGTTTAGAATCTCTGTCAATGTGCCCAGATCCAGTTGTCCCGGAGCAGCCAAATTTTTCGTGTCAACGCTCCCATAGGTTATTGCCGAAGCGGCCTCTCCGGTTAGAATCCTGCTAGTCATCCCTGCCTCTCCCATGGCCATGTATATAAGCTTTCTTTCCGGATGCTCCCTGTTGAAGTCAAGCGCAACCTCCATAAGCCTAAGGGTATCTGAAAAATCTTTAGGCATGAAGGCTCCCTTAACGAAGGCAGCGTCAAGCCTTTCCATTTTACCAAACAAGGCTAATATTTCCGAGCTTTCGGGAACCCTTTCAAAGTCGTGATGTGAAACGATTCTTTTACTGCCGCTTCCCGGCAATTTTTCCAAATATCCGGCAGCATTGTCAATCCATCTTGCGTATTCTATGTCAATCATACCAAAACCGAAAAGTGTATCCATCGCCATTAAAATTTCAAAGTATTCCTTGGAATTTCCTTTGAAAAAACCGCCTTCCTTGAAGCTCCTAAGCGTCAGTATCACCTGCTTTTGGGTTTTTCTCAATATTTCTATGCAGGCTCTTATGCTTTCATTCTCTCTTTGGAAGGATTCGTATGTCTCCACCATTGCGTCCAGCCGCCACTCGATTATTCCAATTTTATATTTTTCCGCTTCCATGAATTGCTTTCTAAAGGCCTCAGCCGTCCGTCCGCTTATGGTTCCGCAAATTTCAGGAATGATTCGTTCATTGTTTTCCATATCCACCGTTACCTTTTCTTTTATTCTTATAATACCATAATTATGTTCGGCTGAAGTTCCCCAAATCAAGTTCAAAACTGCAAATAATACCGAGTTTTTTGATATAATCAATAGAGATACTATTAAATTGGAGGTAACAGATATGAATGTTGTAATTTCAGAACCACTGGGTGTTTCCATTGATGGCCTCAGGGCTCTTGCCGGAGAAAAACTTTCCGAAGACCTTGATCTGTCCGTTTTCGAAACCCCTCCAAAAAATGATGCCGAATACATATCGAGGTGCATGGATGCAGATGTTCTAATAATAGCCAATAATCCATTGAACCGCTCAGTAATTGAAGCCCTTCCCAATCTGAAATTCGTTTCGGTTGCATTCACCGGAGTTGACCATGTCGATCTTGAAGCATGCAGGGAAAGGGGCATACATGTAAGCAATTGCGCCGGCTATTCTACCCCGGCAGTAGCCGAGCTTGCAATAGGCCTTATGATATCGGTATACAGACACATACCTGCCTGCGATACGCTAATCCGTACGGGCGGCACCCGCGCCGGACATGTGGGAAGGGAACTCTTCGGCAAAACCCTCGGAATAGTAGGAACAGGAGCCATCGGAATGCGCACCGCATCGCTTGCAAAGGCCTTTGGAATGAATATAATCGCGTACAGCCGCAGCAAAACAAGGGAAGCCGAAGACCTTGGAATAGAATACAAGAGTCTCCAGGATGTCTTTAGTGAAAGCGACATAGTAACCGTTCATGTTCCGCTAAATGAACACACGGTCAAGCTTGTCAACAAGGATTTGATAGACTCAATGAAGCCCTCTGCAGTGCTTGTCAATACAGCAAGGGGACCGATTGTAGACAACGAAGCTCTTGCTGCCGCATTGAATGATGGACGTCTTTCGGGCGCAGGAATAGATGTTTTCGAGATGGAACCTCCAATACCTGCGAAGCATCCTCTTTTCGGAGCTCCCGGTGTCACGGTTCTTCCGCATGTCGCCTTTGCAACTCGCGAAGCGCTTGAAAGAAGAGCCTTCATAGCCTTTGACAACATAGCCGGTTATCTTGACGGAAAGCAAATAAATTCTATTCTGTAAAATCAAACCGGCAAACATTTTTTGAAAGGAGAGCTGTTTATGAAAAAAGTATTGGGTAAAACAATGGATGAATGGACCGTAAAACATCCCCTATTGAAAAATATTATCAATACTAAAGAAGTCTTTTGGATCAATCCTCTTTATGGATCCTACGAAAAAGCCTTCGGAAATATAAATCTTTCCATGGATGACATAAAGGATGCATCTGAAAGACTCAAAAGGTTCGCTCCCTATTTGATGAAGGCTTTTCCGGAAACCGTGCCTTCTAGCGGAATAATAGAATCCCCCTTACGTGAGATTCCTTTAATGAAAAGTGCCTTGGAAGACTTTTGCGATACCCAGTTAAATGGATTATTAATGGTCAAGTGCGACAGCCATCTTCCAATTTCCGGCTCCATAAAGGCCCGCGGAGGAATATATGAGGTTCTTAAGCACGCTGAGGATCTGGCAATAGAAAACGGCCTGCTTACAAAGAGCGATAATTATGCGGTACTGGCCGAAGAAAGGTTCAAAGCCTTCTTTTCGAAATACTCGATAGCCGTCGGCTCAACTGGAAACCTGGGACTAAGCATAGGAATAATGAGCGCAAAATTAGGCTTCCGCGTGTTCGTGCACATGTCATCCGATGCCAAGGCTTGGAAGAAAGACCTATTGCGCAACAAGGGCGTTGCCGTTGTAGAATACGACTCAGACTACAGCCTTGCCGTGAAAGAGGGACGTCGCCAGTCGGAAGGCGACCCTTCGATGCATTTTGTCGACGACGAGAATTCGAGCACTCTTTTCTTGGGATATTCGGTAGCCGCTCTTCGCCTTGCCGCGCAATTTGAAGAGCTTGGCATCTCTATAGACCGCGAGCATCCCCTTTTCGTATATCTTCCATGCGGAGTAGGAGGCGGGCCGGGAGGAGTAGCCTTTGGACTGAAGGCTGTGTTTGGAAACGCTGTACACTGCTTTTTCGCCGAACCCACACACTCTCCGTGCATGCTCATAGGCATGATGACCGGTCTCCACGAAAGGGTATCGGTTCAGGACTTTGGGATAGACAACTTGACAGATGCCGATGGTTTGGCTGTGGGAAGGCCTTCCGGCTTTGTCGGAAAAACAATGGAAAACCTCATAAGTGGAATATATACCGCCACAGACGAGCGCCTCTACAGGCTCCTCGGTCTTTTGGGCGACAGCGAAGATTTGTGGCTGGAACCGTCCGCATTGGCCGGCTTCCCCGGACCCTGCCTTGTTGAAAGCAGCGATGAGGGCAAAGCATATCTGAAAAAGCACGGATTGAAGGCCAAGAACATACTTCACCTCCCCTGGGCTACAGGAGGCAGCATGGTCCCCGCAGAAACGATGAAAGCCTATTACGAAAAATCCAAGGCCTGATATAAGACAAAAGCGATGCATGGTTAAATCCATGCATCGCTTTCATTATTCGTCAAATATTCGATTTCCCTGAAATTGATTCTACTACAAACTTTATGACTTCCGTTCTGGCGTATAGCTTGTCGATATATGCCGTTCCCTCTTTCTCAAGCCCAGCGCAATATTTTTCAATCAGGAGTTCGAGGGCCCTTCGCTTATCCCCCTCGGGAGCTATGCAAATCCTTCCCGTCGCCATTGCGCTTGAGTATGCGGTTGTAAATGTTTCCGGCCTTGTTTCGGCTAAAGGAACTACGCAAAACGCCGCTCTTCCATTCTCTTTTATAATGTCCAACTTTCGTCCTTCCTTTGCACAATGTATGTATATTGTTTTATCGTTACAGGCAAAATTGACGGGCACTCCGTATGGCTCGCCACCCGCCGATGCAAGGGACAGAGTTCCCCACTCAGCGTTTCTCATCATTTCCCAGGCCTTTTCTTCCGAAACCTGCCTGTCTTTTCTGCGCATTTCTCTTGCCATGTCTACTCCTTTCCTATTGAAATCCATTTGTTTCCGGTATAGGCAGCCAATTCCTTAACCGATATCTCAACCGCTGAATGCCTCGACCCCGCAGCGGGATACACTACATCGTACACCTTGAGACTTTCATCCATAAAAACTCTTAGGCCTTTTACATTGCCAAAAGGACATACCCCTCCCATTGGATGGCCTGTTCTTTCCTCTATGACTTCGGACGGCACCATCTTGGCCTTTTTGCCAAAAACGGCCTTAAATTTCTTGTTGTCTATCCTTGTGTCGCCCTTCATTAAAACTAGGACATCCTCGCCCTTTAGGTCGAATGCCATCGTCTTTGCAATTCTGCCGGGCTCTACGCCCAGTGCCTCTGCCGCCAACTCGACAGTTGCGGTACTTGCTTCAAATTCAATGATTTTGTAAGCAAACCTCTTTTCTTCAAATTCCTTTCTCACGCTCTCAATGCTCATTTTTATCCCCCTCCATCTTTGATATATGTACACCGTTTATAGCATTTCAGGTATTACTGCATCGACCCACGCGCTCAATCGCTCCGACGCGGCATTCGCTGTCTCCACGACACCTTCATGGGAGTGCTTTTCCTT
>JAENWJ010000044.1 GCA_016649995.1 Peptostreptococcaceae bacterium | reverse complement strand
TTAGCCCGCCGTTGAAATTAACCATTCTCTTGAGCGGCGCATCAGTTTGAAGACCTACGATACTTTCGTTTTCCCGATCTATATAACCGGCCCCAAAATTGTTGATTCCTGAAAAATGCTCGGTATCTATATCCAGAACACCTTTCTTTTGTTCAAGTATCAGTAAATCCTCACATTTATCCCAAAGATCTTTTGTTTTTGCAGTCGCTTCCTCAAGAAAGCTTTCATCCCCCTCGTAGGGACTGTAATTTTTCTGAATGAAGCTCCGGACATCAATTTTATCAGTCCAGATACCTTCATTGAAACCTTCCCACTCATTCTTTCCCATAAAAAAATCCCCCTCGACAATTACTAATCAAGCCCGGGATTCTTCAAAAAACAAAGACCGCCCGGACTTATCGCCCAGGCGGTCGGCATATTATAATCACACTCCATGTGGTTTATTCCACTTCCGCCAGTCATGTGATTGATTCATCTTTCATCTTTTATTGTATCTACATAATAGCAAATTCCTAACATTATGTCAATATAAATATTGTAATATTCGTGTATTTGCTCTTTGCTAGTCTTTAAGATGTTTAATTGTTCGTGTTTATTCGTCTATGCTGCAAAAACCCCGAAGGGGCATATGACCAACCTGATTGATTTGATTATGTGTATTTCCTTTTCTTATTAAAAAAAAGAGCCGAAACAACCTGCAATAGGCTTTTCGCACTCTTTGACGTGTTTATTTGTTTCATACTGCACCAACGCTTTATGTTGCCATGGCGGCCATAAGCCTGCCTTTGGACAATATGCCTACCAAACGTTTTTCATCATCCACTACTGCAAGCGGATATAAAGACTCAATTGATTTATTGAAAACATCTCCAATATAATCTTCCGGTGAAACAACAAGGTAGTCTGTCTTAAGAATATCCTTCAGCATTTTGCCTGTCTCAACTGCCTTTATACAGTCATCCACAGTAACTATGCCCACCGGAGACCTGTTTTTATCGACAATATACACCATTTCCACATCGGCATCACTCATCTGCTTTATGATAAGCTTAGGCGAATCTCCAAGCTTGCCTGCGTTTCTTGTGACTTTCATTATGCTTTTAATTTTAAATACTTTGGTCCGATCAATATCCCTTACAAAGTCCTCAATGTATTCATTTGAAGGATTATTTAAAATATCCTCAGGATAGCCAATTTGAACGATTTTGCCGTCTTTCATTACAGCAACCCTGTCCCCGAGTTTGAAGGCTTCGTTGACATCATGGGTTATAAACACGATTGTATTCTTTAATTTCGCTTGTATATCCAATAACTCATCATGCATTTCTCTTCGAATCAGTGGATCCAAAGCGCTGAATGGTTCATCCATAAGAAGAATTTCAGGATTATTGGCCAAAGCCCTCGCCAATCCCACTCTTTGCCTCATTCCCCCGCTCAGCTGGCTGATCATGCTTCCCTCATAACCTTCGAGCCCGACAGCTTTAATTGTATCCATAGCGATTTTAAAACGATCCATCTTAGGCACCTTCTTAACCTCCAAACCATATTCCACATTCTGAACTACAGTCCTATGATTAAAAAGACCGAAATGCTGAAAGACCATGGCAACCTTGTTTTGCCTCAGGTTTTTCAATTTCTTCTTATCATATTTGACTATATCTTCTCCATCGATATAGACTTTGCCGGAAGTAGGCTTATTTAATAAATTTAAGCATCGTATCATTGTTGATTTTCCGCTGCCGGAAAGCCCCATTATGACAAACACTTCGCCTTCATAGATTTCAAAGCTTGCATTGCATATTCCAACGGTATTTCCTGTTTTTTTCTGTATTTCCTGTTTTTCCATTCCAAGCTCAATCAGTTTCAATGTTTCCTTTGGATTCTTTCCGAAAACCTTGTTTAAATTTTCAACCTTTATCTTGGGTTCCACTTTCCCACCCCCGTTATTCATATTTATACCTGTCTGCAAAAGCCTGGGTCAACCTGTCGATTATTATGGCCATAAATACAACACACGTTCCGGCCTCGACACCCATGGCTATGTCAATTCGATTGATTGATGTAAGTACGCTTAGCCCTAATCCTCTTGCACCGATCATGGATGAAATAACAACCATTGCCATTGCCATCATTGTCGTCTGATTTATGCCCGCCATTATAGTAGGCATAGCCTGTGGTATTTCAACCTTCATTAGCGTCTGCCATTTTGAAGCGCCAAACGAATTGGAAGCCTCAACCATTTCCTTTGAAACCGAGTGTATTGCCAGATTTGTCAATCTAATAACCGGCGGCAATGCATAAATCGTTGTGGCAAAAACAGCCGGAACAAGACCAAGACCGAAGAACATTATTGCCGGAAGTAAATACACGAAGCTCGGCATGGTCTGCATGGCATCGAGTATGGGCATTGCAATTTTTTCTGCTCTTTTTTTATAGGATATAAAAATGCCTACCGGAATACCTATCAACAGTGAAATTATTACAGACGTCAGCACTATTGCCAATGTCGTCATCATTGGTTCCCAATAATCGAACGACCCAATTAAAAATAGCATTATGCTAAATATGATTCCGGATTTTAAATCAATCAACTTCCACGCCGCCCAAAAAATCAAGGCTATGACGACAAACCACGGTATTAACATAAGCCCTTTGTTAATAAATATCATAAACTTCAAAATGCCTGCCTTGATTCCATCAAAAAAGAAATCGTAATTTATTGTCAGCCACATAATAAAATCTTCGACATATTTCCCGAAATGCGTATTGAATACATCTGGAAAAGCCATACACTTCACCTCATTTATTTTATTACAATACTATTGACACCATCCCCAATATTGCGAAAAGTGCCAATAGACTATACATACATATCAAATAATTATTATATATCAATAATAAAAATGTCTTTTAGATGTTAAAGGGTATCTTTGATCTTTTGAACCATAGCATCGTCTAACCACTCTGTCCATACTTCCTCATGCTCATTTAGAAACCACAAAGCCGCTTCATCTGCAGATGCCTCGTTGTTGTTCATGTAAGCCAATGCTTCTGCTGTTTGACTGCTTGAAAGATTGTACTTGCTAAGGAAATCGGTTACATCCGGAATCAATCCCGGCAATTCCTTTTGCACTGTAACCGTTATATAAACCGGTTTGAAATTGCACATTCTGCCATTTTCCCAAAGCTCATCGGAATATTCGCCTTCATCTAGCAATGTCAAATCATATCCTCCGGTAATCCATGCAGGCTCCCAATAATAACCTACCCACGGTTCACCTTTTTCATAATTTGCAACTATTGAAGCTGCTAATGATGCTCCCAATCCCGGGCTAAACAGATTATACGTTTCTCCCAAACCATACGATTCAAATTTATCTTCAATTAGCATTGAAACTTCCCAGCCGGGAGGAGAGTTATAAATTCTTCCCATGTCGGGTTCCTCTTCATCGACGAATATGTCCTTATACTTCTTTAGATCCTCTACTGTTTTCAAATCGGGAGCCATTGGCTCTATCCCTCTTTCGGCATCCCCTTCAATTACATATGTCGGAACATAAAAACCCTGAATGTTGTCGTCCATATTAGTTCCAATTTCAAGAATTTTTCCCGAAGCAATATCTTCATCATATCCAACAAGACTATCGGACCATGTCTCCATAAGAACATCGACATCACCTTCACCGAGTCCAAGCCACACAGCTGCTGAAGATCCGGGGACAATTTCCGTTTCCACTCCGAAACCGTTTTCGATTATATACCCCGCAACAGAGTTATGAAACTTATTGCTGTCCCAACCGCAATCCGCCAACTTCAAAGGGCCTTCAAATACGGCTTCCTCCGTTTCGACCTCAGCTGCACCTTCTTTTTCAACTTCAGCATCTCCCCCACCGCAAGCGGCAAGAGCCATAACCATAATAAGAATAAAACCAAGTGCTAAAAATTTTTTCAAATGTCGTTCCTCCTTTTATTGTTATAAAATATTAGTCGTTTAGAAAACAAAATCACCTGAGGCTGAAAACAGCACCCAGGCGCAATCACTCAAAATATAAAACGCGCTAATTGGCATTCCATCTCGCAACCTATTGCCATTATACAGGTTGTTAGTTTTTTTGTCAAGTATACCCAATGGGGCTAAAGTCTGCATAACTTCCCCTGTAAGGTTTCCATACAGGTTTACTCCAGCAGGCAGATATCATATGTTTTTTTTTGCCGGATTTGCCAAATCCTCTCCAAAAGAAAAACGAGCGAAGAAATCCCCGCCCGTTTCACAATATATAAATAATATTTCTAGTCGTCAAAAGCCTCGCTGACTTTCCATTCCTTCCATACGTTTCCTACTAGATCAGGATTCGGTTTCAAAACTTTTTTGCCCGGTTTCCAGCCCGAAGGAGTCGCTTCTGTACCCTTGGAAGCTCTAACAAGTTGGAACGCCTGTACTTGCCTTATAGTTTCACTGACATTTCTTCCAACCGGCGGCGTAAGTACTTCAAAAGCCTGCACTATTCCATCTGGATCGATAAGGAATCTTCCTCTTGCTTCAACTCCGCTATCCTCGTCATAGATGCCATACATGGTTCCGATTTTCCCTCCTGCATCCGAAATCATCGGGAAGGGGATGTCCTTGTCTATCATCTTGGACAATTCATTATCATTCCACATTTTATGAACAAACACACTGTCCACGCTTACTGAAAGCACTTCTACTCCAAGCTTTTGGAACTCTTCAAATTTTTCGGCAACTGCCGAAACTTCGGTAGCTCAGACGAATGTAAAATCTCCCGGATAGAAGCATAAAACTACCCATTTACCTCTATATTCAGACAAATCAACTGTCACAAATTTTCCCTGGTAATATGCAGGCGCTGTAAAATCCGGCGCCGGTTTTCCCACTTTTACCATATGTATCTCCTCCTTTTTATGTGTTTGTATTTCCTCGGCTGCTGCTTGTACCATTGGCGTTTTTATTTCTGGTCTTTGACAACCCGCCTTGAATTCCTTAGGCATCTATTCACCTCCTTATTTGTAATAACTATCCTATTTGATTCCCTAATAGTTATTGTCTATATTATTCCTACCCTTATTTTAAAACCAAACACATCTTTTTCCAAGATTTTAGGCATATACCCAAAACAAGGCGGCCCTTTCAGGCCGCCCATATAAAACATTATTATAAATTATTGCCAAGCCTGTCAAAATGGATATGCCGGAATTATTCAAACACGACTTCAACAGACATATCGGCAACACATGAAATCGTTTGGTATATGGAGCAGTATTTCGCAGCTAGCTCAGCCGCCTTTTCCATTCCGGGCTTGTCTTTCTCTTCCGCACCTTTTATAATCAAGGTTATTTTTACCATTTTAAGAGTTTTGGGTATCTCCGTTCTTTTCTCCCAATCGATATGAAATTCGGCTGTATCGAAAAATCCCTTCTTTTTTTCCACAACGTCGAGAAAAGTGGAGTACAGACACCCTGCCAACGCGCCGATAAGCATATCGTAAGGACCTACCGTTCCAGCACTACTGCCTATTGGAATCTCTCCATTCGGAACAACAAGTTTTCCGGTAAACGTATTCTCGAAATATATATCAGTTTTTTTCAAATTCATTACTTTTCCTCCAAGTATTCTTATATTATCAGTTTTCACATTTGTGTTAATTTCATAATAAATCAAATCATCCTTATACACAATGATTACGATAGCAATCATTCACTTAATTCCTCCCATACCCCTTCCTTTATTGAAAAAAAGTATTAACTTCCTCAAAACTGGGTATTATTTAGCATATATCTTGATCATACTAAGAGATAGAGTTGCCCCGATGTAGTTTTAGAATTCAAAACATCTGTCCCTTATTATTTACTCGATTTCTCCCCAGTTTTGGATATATTAGAGACCAATATGATTTTGTCACATTTCCAGATTATGCCAATTGCTTAAATTCCTAAGGAGGGTAAATTATGCAAGCAACTAAATATCAATCAAAAAATAATCATCGTATCACCATAGGGATGCTGATTTTCATTCTATTGATTAGCAGCATATTTTTAATGTCGGCTTGCAATACAATCAATGAACCTGCTGAAGAAGCCGGTCCACCGGTTAATGAAACCACAGGGCAAGAACCGGCAACCAGTCAGCCTGTCGACCATAATGTCGATATGAACCCTGATTCTTTAACTGCCTCAGATAAAGCCTTAACACTTGAAGGATATGGGGCAAAGGGCGCAATTGCCGATAAAAACCTGAGTGTCTATGATATGCTTATGTATGCTGTTGAAGATGAATACCTGGCCCACGGAGAATATTCAGCCATAATAAACAAATTCGGTAGCCAAAAGCCCTATGAAAATATCATTCTTGCCGAAGAAACACATCTTGCCTATTTAAAAGAAATTTATTTTTCATATGATCTCGAATTCCCGAATGACTCCTCTGCCGATCATGTAGTTATACCCACTGATTTACTTGAAGCTGCAAAGACCGGCGTTCAGGCCGAAATAGATAATATTGCAATGTATGAGCTTTTCTTGACTTATGACTTGCCGGAAAATGTGTACGAAGTATTCTCAGCATTAAAGAGTGGTTCCGATAGCCATCTGCTTTCTTTTCAAAAGCAAGTGGAAAGACTGTCAAAATAGCCATCTCGTAATTCAGTATAATGCTAATAAGCTTTCATTTCCCTTAAAACATTTTTCAAGAAATAGAAATAGGTTAAGGAAGATAAAACAAGGGAAGCCCATGGGCTTCCCTTGAAAATTGCATATTATAAATAAAGATTCGCTCTTTAGAAAAACTTCATTGCTATGAGCAATCCAAAATTAATTATAATAATACCAATCACTTTATGAAACAAATACACCTTGTCCTTCCATTTGATTCTTGCACGTGCAACAAACATCTGATAGATGAAAAAATCGCTTTTCATACTCGCACAAAGAAAAAAGAACAATCCTATCGCAATCACTATAGCTCCTAAGAAAAAACGCATAGATATCTCCTTTCACAATGATTAGATAACAAAAACCGAAACGTGCATCAACTGAGATTCATGTTATTTAAGTTTAGAATAGTGATCAAGCACTAGGTTATAGATTGTTTCATGCCCTTCAATATTCGGGTGTACACCATCCTCAAGAAACAAGCCCGATGAAGTCTGTCCGATTCCATCTCTGAAATAATCCCTGAAATCGATGAAATCCGTTTCATCCTCAACAAGAAAAGACTTCAACTCTTCACAATATTCATCAAGTTTTCTCCGATACGTCGGTCCGTCGTCAACATATTGAAAACGCGTCAATGTTGAATTCACATCATTAAACGGAATCGGAATACCAATTGTATAATGGATTCCTCTGTATCTCAATTGCCGCATCATGGATTTTATATTTGAAATAATAAGATTTGGCGCAAGCCCAAACTCAACATCATTGGTGCCTCCCATGATGAAGACATGTGTATATTCTTTCTTTTCCAATGCAAGCGGCAGTCTCGCCAGCATTCCGGCTGTCATGTCTCCACTTATTCCTGCATTAGACGTTTCCCAACCTTCTCTTTCTTTCAGCAGTCTCACCCAGCAATCCTTTTTATCTATATTATAGCCTTCGGTAAGGCTGTCACCCATGCATAGCAACCTGAATTGATTCATTACTCAACGTCCTCCCCGCAATCAGCAATGGCTTAAACTCAAATGAAAAACTCGTCGAAATATTATCCTCAAGACTATTTAACACTTATGATATATGAACTGTATTCGCTTAGCATCTGCAAGCCAGGCTGTTCCTTGAAAAATTCCACCGATCCTTTGCATATTTCATAATGGCTTAGCGCAATCCCCATATCAACCATTTGGATATCGTACTTCAGCCTACCCGTCCCATAATTCGGCGTTCTTTCAATATAGAAATGTGCCGTATCGTCCTCACCAAGCAGAACGCGCCATGGTTGTTTATTTGAAGCGCTGGGAGCCAGCCTTAAACATTCCAGAGCATTCCTGATTTGGCCTTCGGGAATGCGGTACCCAAAATCCCCGTAAAAAAACAATTCGTCAAAGTCAAGCCGGCTGTCTGATTTCGCAAACCTTCTGAATGTTTTATCCGTAACGGTCTTCCTTTCAGCAGAATACCCGACAGGCGATATTATTGGGATAATTTCCCCTTCACCCACCGGAACCTTTATTTGACTCCTTTTGAATGTCCCTCCGAGCCAGCATGTGCTTACACCTATTGTTTCAAGATACAAAACCATTTTCTCAAAAACATAGCCACAATCGATCATTGCCTCTTGATTGTTCGCGCACACGGCTGCTATATAGCCAGGGGCCTTCTTTACCACTCCATAGGTTCCTATTCTGCCGGAATTGCTTCCAATGGTCCTTACAAAATATATGTTGATTTTGTTGCCATTGATACCTATCAAATTTTTATCTTCACCAATATAGTCCATCAGCTTCTTTTCGTCTTCTTCCGTCAGCGGATGGCCATTGTAGCTTCTTTCAGATTTACGTCTTGCTATTGCCTTTTTCATATCTATATACTCCTATCTTTCTGAATGATTGGCATTTATTATACCATACTTGATGGAGCTCTCTACAAATACCCTTGACCTACTTCATGCCGCCCTTGTTTTTATGGCATATGCTTGTTGCCATTATTGCTTTGATGTATAGTTAAAATAAGTCATAAAAAAAAGGTCTTTCTATGAACAAACACTTGCATCCCGAAGTATTTCAAAAGAAATTTTACAACAAAAATTATTTTGAAGGCTGGTACTACAAGCTTGTTACAGCCGATGGAAAAAACACCGTCAGCTTCATTCCCGGTGTCAGCTACAACAAAAAGACTTCGCACTGCTTTATACAGTGCATCCATCAAAGCAAAAACACCGGAATGGAATCATATAATATAAACTACCCAATCGGCGAATTTGCCAATGAAGACGAACCTTTCTCAGTAATTATTAGCGGGCAAGGTCTCAATTGAATTAACCGACAATGCCGGAAATATCATATTTTCATCTGCCAGCAATCAATGCGGTATGGAACTCGTTCAAAAGCTATAGGCTTTAATGTTATTTACAAAACCTATGACCTTTTCTTTCTGCCGGTTAGAAGTTTGCCTGGGCCCATGTACTTGGTGATTCTACAAATGTTGAAAAACTGCTAAACATCTATGAGAAAAATCCGACACTGATAATTAAAAGACCAAGGAATCTGGATCAGGTTGCTAAGCTCTACCGTGACTAAATTTAAATCAAAAAAAAGAGGGTGCTTATTTATGAAAGAAAGGAAAAGCGAATTTCTATTTAATACAATAGCACCAATTTATAACTTGTTCTACGAATATCAGAAAAAGGGATTTTCAAAGATGTTGGAAATCGCCGAAAAAGAACTAGACTTGATGTCATTTAAAATACTGCTTGATGTTGGATGTGGAACGGGGGCGTTATGTGCGGTTTTAAATAGAAAAGGGTTCCTGGTAACCGGGATTGATCCGGCAGAAAAAATGTTGAATATCGCTAGGAAGAAACCCGAAAACAGGACTGTCCACTTTGTACATGCAAATATTCTGGAAAAACTGGCCTTTGATGATAATTCCTTCGATCTTTCAATTGCTTCATATGTCGCTCATGGAATGAAAGCGAGCGATAGAAGTCTTATGTATGCTGAAATGCAGAGGGTGACAAAATCAAAGGTTCTCATTTTTGACTATAATCAAAAAACATCTCTATTGACGACGATAATCGAATGGCTTGAAGGAGGAGACTACTTTAATTTCATTAGAAATCCCGAATCCGAAATGAAAAACTGCGTTAATGAATTGAGAAAGTGCTTTTTAGCGGTCAAGGTCGTCAATATTGGTGCACGGTCAGCCTTGTATATTTGTACCCCGAGATAGTATTGAACCTCCCATGACTAAAATCATGGGAGGTTCACAATTATTTAAATACCATAAACAATTCGCAAATATTCTCCAAGCTTAACACTCGAATTTGGAATGCCCACATATAGCAACTTATCTTTCGATCGAATAACTTCCTCGTCATCGGGTGATAATATAGTTATCCCATCTCTCTTAATGCCAACAATGGTTGCACCGGTATTATTCTTCAAATCTAATTCCATCAAGGTTTTTTCAATGATTGATTCGCCATAATTTAAATAATATTCATTCACCGAAATATGGTCACTGTTCTTGAAACGACTGGTATAATCTACAATTGAATTCATTGTTTCATTCATCTTATTCTCAATCAAGTCTCTTTGTTCCATAAGTTCTAACAATTCCTCTTTTAACTCATTGACACTGGCTTTAATTCTGTATTGTTCAATAAATTCTTCTGCCCGGTCAATAGAAAGCACATGCACTCCATTGCCATATTTAACTTCAACAATATTAACATCAGATAATAACTTCATAGCCTTACGTATCGTTTCCGGCGATACATTGTATTCACCGGCCAAAATTGTTCTTCCACTCAACTTTTGGCCAATTATTAACTCTTTCCTTGAAATCCTGCCTGCTACATCTACTGCAACTTGCAAATAAACTGGTATAGAGTTCTTTTTTGCCATTCAATTACCTCCATTATCATATCAAACTATTTTTTTGATTATATCCGATTAATAATTATTCATTCCCTGGCTTAAAGCACTAACCCCGTCCGTTCTTCTGCCGTGCTTCTATATTTCACGCCCAATTCTTTTAAGAGCGCCATTTGGTTCAGCAATATCATCCGCATTCAGACCTTTTATCTTACAATAGTATTCGTAGAATTCCTTCGAAATTTTTTCTTCTTTAGTCCCACTCTTAATTATGGATATTCGACTAAGTATTTGAGCGGCTTGAACATCCGTTAGATACCTATGCAAACCACTTCCGAAAACCGTTCTCTCAGGCTTATTCGGATTAAAATAGTAATCCCAAAACTTCAAAATCTTTGCTTCTTCAAGGGATAATTGGATTCTATATTTTTCGTCCGCCTCCACATATCCCTCTTCCATGCCGTCGCCTTCGTAATTATCCTTAACCAGGAAAGCTGCAAATATAAACCGTTCTTTATCTTTGGCATTGGGAAGCCTTGTTGTAAGAAGAGCCAAACTGTTTGACCTAACATTCTTCAAAGTCATAGGCGTTCCTTTTTTCTTCCCGATTTGAACTATTCCTGCATAGGCTCGCCATACTCTTAGCATCTGGCTTTCATAGCATACATACTCATCCGTATTGCCTGCAGCATCCAATTCTTCCCTTGTCATTTCACCGTTAATATACTTTTTGCATTTTGATTCCGTTCCACTACACCAAACGTGCTTGGCATTATCTATATTATATTTGATTGTTTCATCACTGCACACGCCGTTGAAACCGACTGTTTCATCACTCTTCCCGCCATCGCAGAAATTGCATTTGAATGCTATATTGCTTTTTCCGGCATTTACCCCTGTAGTACTCTTGGCGTGTTTTTCGTTATTTCTTATTATTGCTTTCAGTCTAATTGCTTCCTCTTCGATTTTCTTCATGTCCAATTCTTTTTGCATATGGTCTTTTTTCTCAACACCGATTTCTTTTGCCAGCAACTTATTTTCAATTTCCAAAAACATTCCAAATGAATTAGGATATACAAATTTCTTATTTTCTTTCACTTGATCAAAATTCACTTCTATATGGTTTTCTGAAAACTCAATAATTTCCCCTTTTCCAAATTGCTTATGTTTAACTATTTTTCCAATTAATTTCATTCCGCGTTCTCCTCTCAAATCATAAAGTGCTCCATTTAGTAATTCTTATAGATTTATATTCCCAACCACTACTTTAATACTATCACAGTGAAACATTATATGTTGCAAAATGAAGAACACAAAAATCACTGGACCAAACCAACTCCAGTGATTTTAACAAAGCACAACGATTAATTTTACATTCCACGCATTAATTTTGCTGCATAATACACATCATATACAAAGACATTCGCTTGCAAAGCAATAACCCCGTTCCTTTGCTTTTTATGCGCATTAAATTGCTCATTATGTCGCATTATACTTTCTAAAGAGCATTATATTGCACATTAATTAATTAAAGGTTATAATGTTATATAAGTATATTATTTTAAACGAGGTGTTTTTATGGACAGATTTTTATCTTCTCTAGCAATTATATCCGAAATTGGCGCAAGACTAAAAACATATAGAATTGATTATCCCTTATCTCAAAACGAACTAGCTGATAAAGCAGGCATTTCCAGACGAAGTGTAACAAACATGGAAAATGGAGAGGATGTACAGTTCAGCACATTAATAAAAGTGCTTATTGCACTTGAATTAGATTCGAATCTTGACATGCTAGTGCCAGATCCAGCAAAGAGGCCTTCTTATTACTTGAAAGAGAAATCGGTCACGCCCCAAAGAAAACGAACAAGTAAAAAAAAGCTTAAAGACCCAAAAACAACCTTCAAATGGGGGGATGAATCATAATGACAAAAGCAGCAAAAGTAAAACTCTGGGGAACAATAATTGGCTATTTTTACTTAGACGACAGCAAGGGATATGTATCATTTGAATATGCCAAAAGTTTTCTTAGCAGTGGCATCGAATTATCACCGATTAAGATGCCATTATCAGACAGGGTATACGAATTCCCCAATTTGGCAAAAACATCTTTTAAAGGCGTCCCTGGCTTGATGTCAGATTCTTTACCGGACAGGTTTGGCAATGCCGTTATTGATCAGTGGCTCGCTTCGCAAGGTAGATCACCTGACTCTTTGAATGTAGTTGAACGATTATGCTATACTGGCAAACGCGGTATGGGAGCACTGGAATATGAACCTGATAACAACGGACAAAGAGATATTGATGAAGAAATAAACATGACAAGAATGTCTGAGTTTGCTTCTGCAATATTAAAGGGTAAAAAGGATATTCTCCTATATGCGAAAAGTGATGTTTATTATAAGCAGCTTTTGCGGCTAGGAACATCAGCAGGAGGCGCAAGAGCAAAAGCTGTCATTGCTTACAATGAAAAAACAGGCGAAATCCGTTCCGGTCAGGTTGAACTAGGCAAAGATTTTGATTATTGGCTGGCAAAGTTTGATGGCGTGTCAAAAAACGGCGATCACAATCTGGAAGACATTCCCGAATATACCCTTATCGAGTATGCTTATTATAAAATGGCACTAGAAGCAGGAATAACAATGAGCGAATGCCGGCTCTTATATGAAGGTGGACGAAATCATTTTATAACAAAGCGATTTGACCGAGTGGATGGTGATAAGCTGCACATGCAGTCATTAGGTGCAATTATGCATATCGATTATAACGAGCCAGGATTGTGCAGCTATGAAAACGCGGCACTGACTGCAAGACGATTGGGATTGCCAAGTAGTGACATCGAACAATTCTTTAGAAGAATGGTTTTTAATGTGCTTGCGGTCAATCAAGATGACCATGTTAAGAATATTTCTTTTATAATGAACAGAAGAGGTATTTGGTCCTTATCGCCAGCCTACGATATCACATTTGCATGTAATCCAGAGAACCAATGGCTAAAGGCACATCAAATGAGCATTAATGGCAAAATGGCAAACATCTTAAAAGACGATATGATTACATGCGGCAAAAGAATGGACTTAAAAACCTCTAAATGCAAAAAGATTATTGAAGAAGTGTATAGAACTGTTGAAAGATTTGATAACATAGCACGTTCTGTAGGAATAAAAGATAATACCATTAACTTGATACATAGTGAACTTGAAAAGCGGCTTAT
>JAENWJ010000043.1 GCA_016649995.1 Peptostreptococcaceae bacterium | reverse complement strand
TTTATTAAGGATTTGACCGCTTCCCTTTCAACTGCTCTGAAACCTTTTTCTCCTTTTACTGCAAATATGTCCGTTATGGGACCATGTTTTTTCTCTATCAATTCGTCCGTATCGACAAATTCGCGTCCCATCAGGTCAGCCAAATGTTTCCCTACTGAGCTTTTTCCGCTTCCGGGCATTCCTATGAGTATTGGATTTATTTGCTTTCTGTGGAAATATTCGATTAATCTCTTCTCAGCATCCTTCTCGATTTTTACTCCATTCCATATTTCCTGGCCCGAATGGCTTGCGCAACCAGCATATGCAGTCCGCTTGCCACGTAACAATTCTTTCTTTCCATTTCCTGCATGAATAATGTCCTCATGGGGTTATATACGAGGTCAACAGCCATTGATACTCTTCCAAGAATGCTTGCATCGATAAGCATTTCGTCCGTATGGGGAAACATTCCGCGTGGAGAACAATTCACTACAAGGTCCATGTTCCTTATGACCGATTCGTCCTTCCTTTCGATCACCTGAAATGTGCCCAGCTTTTTCATTGATTTTCGGCTTGTCCTGCTTAGAAACCAAACACGCTTTGTCCTCTGCTGCAGCCAATGCGCCGCGGTTTTAGCCGCCCCGCCCGTTCCTATAACAAGCGCCCGTGTTTCCGGTGTCACATGCAATCCGCCCAGGTCAAGCATGGTCTCGAAGCCGTATAAATCAGTATTGAAGCCCCTTAGCCTTCCCGATTCGATTTTGACCGTATTAACCGCTCCTATAACCTTCGCTTCAGGGGAAATTTCATGCAGAAGTGGAATTATCGATTCCTTGTAGGGAATTGTAACATTGAATCCGTCAAACCCCGAAGCAAGGAGTTTTTCTACGCCATCCTCCAAGCGGTTCTTTTCCATTTCAATCAGCTCATAGGTCCCCTCAATGCCCATTTCCTTAAAAATCCTGCCATGGATTTCCGGCGAAAAGCTATGGGAAAGTTTTTCCCCTATGAGAGCGTATTTACCCATGGGTCCCACCCCTGTTTTTCTGAAGTCTCTTGCTTTCCTCAAAAATTTTTTCATAGACCCCTCTTATGTATTCTTCAAACTCTGGAATGCTTTCTTTTTTTAGGCGATTCCTTATTTCAACTTCCCTGCCCAAAGCTAAAACAGGACTGCCGGTTCTATTCTTGACTTCTCCCACGGCAAGGGACAAATGAAAGCGCTTGTTTAATATCTTTATCAGTTCCTCGTCAAGCTCATCAATTTTATCTCTAAGGTCTTTGAGTTCATCCATCTTAAGCTTCCCCTTCCATTAGAAAATCCAACAAAGTTAGAGCCAGCGCAGCCTCGACTACCGGCAAAGCCCTTACGGCTATGCAGGGATCGTGTCTGCCCGAAATGGAAAGCCTTGTGTTTTCCATGCTATCCATATCAACAGTTTTCTGTTCCCTACTTATTGATGGGGTAGGTCTGAAAGCCGCTCTGAAAACGACAGGCATTCCGTTCGTTATGCCCCCGTTTATCCCTCCGCTCCTATTTGTGATGGTTTCGACAGCGTTTTCCCTTATCAAAAATGCATCGTTCGCCTCCGAACCCTTAAGGTCTGCAAATCCGAAGCCCAGCCCAAAATCTACTCCCTTTACGCCCGGGATTGAATATAGCAAGCCTGCCAAGACACTCTCGATTGAATCGAAGAATGGTTCTCCCCATCCGGCGGGAATGCCTATTGCGGCCGTTTCGACAATAGCGCCGATGGAATCCCCCTTGACTTTGTATTCCTCAAGATAGCTTGCCGCTTTTTCACGGAGCGATTCGTCAAGGAAAGGAATATCCATACTTTTAAGTGCTTTCAATTCATCCGATGTTATTTCGGTTTCAAACGGCCTGTCAATTGCATGACCAAGCTTGACGAAATGGCTACCTATCTCTATGCATTGCTTTTCCGACAGAATCGATTTAGCCAAAGCGCCCGCAAAAACGAGAAATGCTGTAAGTCGTCCCGAGAAGCGTCCGCCACCCCTGTGGTCGCCATAGCCATTGAATTTAACTATGGAAACGTAGTCTGCATGCGATGGTCTCGGCTTTTTCCTTATATCTTCATAATCCCCGGATTTTATATCGCTGTTCCTAAAAATAACCGCAAGGGGAGCTCCAGTCGTTTTCCCTTGGAAAATCCCGCTCAAGATTTCATAGGAATCGGTTTCATTCCTTGGAGTAGCAAGCTTCCCTCCGGGTCTCCTTCTTTTAAGTTCAGCTTCAATAGTGTCAAAGGGAATAATCGTCCCGGGAGGAAGCCCATCTATTACACCGCCAACACATGTTCCGTGTGATTCTCCAAATATTGTCAGTCTTATGTTTCTACCCCATGTCGAGCTCATGAATTTTCCCTCCCAACTCTTTGAAATCCCGAATAAAATCCGGATACGATTTATTGATTGCGTCCATCCCTTCTATTATAACAGGCTTTTGGCAAACCGTTGATGCAATGGTAAGTGCCATTGCTATTCTATGGTCATTGTGGCTCCAAACCCTTGTCCCGCCCTTTAGGGCTTTTACTCCTTCTATTATAAGCCCATGCTCTGTCTCCATTATTTTGGCACCGAGTTTGTTAAGTTCAACCGATGTGGCCTTAAGCCTATCCGATTCCTTATGCCTTAGCCTCTCGGCATTGACTATCCTCGTAGTGCCTTCCGCCACGGCCGCCGCCACGGCCATTATCGGCACTAAGTCCGGGCAATCCGAGGCATCCATCCTTATTGACTTCATTGAGGATCCCTCGGCTTTCAAGACCTTTCCATCTTTATGTAGCCGTCCACCCATTGCCAACAGCAGGTCAACCGCCGCCCTGTCTCCCTGCGCAGAATTCGCCTTAAGTCCCTCTATCTCTACACATTCACCAATCAAACCTGCAACCATCCAAAACGCGGCCTGGGAATAGTCTCCCTCCATAACCACATTGGCAGGACGATAATCTTGCTTTTCTACGTAAAAACTTTTATATCCATCCCTTTTGATTCGAACTCCAAAGCTTTCCTGAACCTGCAGGGTGATATCCACATATTTTCCCGATTCAAGCGGGCTGTTCAAGACTATTTCAGACGGTCCGTCCGCAAAAGGAAGTGCCAGTAAAAGCCCTGTAACATATTGCGAGCTAACATTGCCCTCAAGGCTGTAGGTTCCCGCCTTAAGTTTGCCCTTTACCGTCAGTGGCAAATTGCCATTATCTGTTTCATGCATTATGCCCTTTTCTCTTAATATTTTGTAGTAGGCCTCCATCGGTCTGCTCGGCAACTTTCCGCGGCCAATGAATTCAAATCGCTCTCCCGTTGTCAATGCTAGCGGCAATGAAAACCTGAGAGTGGATCCCGATTCCCTGCAGTCTATCGTTTTTCTCGTTTTTACGATTCGACCACTAGCTAATACTCGGAGATCGAACAGCTTTCCCTTTATTTTGCCGTCCATCTTGACTATTTCCGCCCCAAAGGCCTCCGCCGCTTCGATTGTGGCCAATATGTCGTCTGAAAGGATCACATTTTCAATTGTTGAAAGGCCGCGTGCCATTGCGGCGCATAAAATGGCACGGTGCGTCTGGCTCTTGGATGTTGGAACATGCACTTTCCCCTTTGATTTCCCGGGCAATATTCTTAATGTATTCATCTTTTTCCTCTTTTTCCCGCAGTAAAGAAATCTTCAAGCTCTTCAAGCGGAACCTTGTGGATGAATGCCTCTCCTATTCTTTTAAGCAAAACAAGATTCAGGCATCCTTCCATTGTCTTTTTGTCCCGTTTCATTATAGCAAGTGAAGCCTTGTCAATCAGTGTCTCCCCAAGCTTTCTTTTTTCAAATCCCAAGGCTGCAAGCGCCTCTTCAATGCTTTTGCTCGTTCCCTTCTCTGTAAGGCCCTTATTCTCGCTCAATCGTGTTATTTGGAGCATGCCCCTTGCCACAGCCCTTCCGTGGCTGACAGATTCATACCCTTCTACCGTTTCGCTTACGTGTGCAATGGTATGTCCGAAATTGAGAAGCATGCGTCTTCCTCTGTCCCTCTCGTCCTCCGCAACATACTTCATTTTAGTTGCAAGGGCCTTTTGAACGCAATAGGATGCATTCTTTTCCAAAAAATCTTCCGGTTTTGCTTCACTGATATATTCCAAAAATCCCCTGTCGCCTATGCATCCGTATTTCACAAGCTCGGCCATACCGTCCAGCAATACTTTCTTTTTCAATGTATTAAGAAAGGCCCTGTCCGCAAACACGGCCCTGGGATGATGAAACATTCCAACTAAATTTTTCCCCGTTTCGAGATTGACAGCCGTCTTCCCCCCTGCCGAGCTATCAACTTGAGCTAAAAGTGTAGTCGGAACATTCACATAGTCCATTCCCCTTTTGAAGGTGCCTGCGGCAAACCCGGCAATGTCCCCTACAACTCCTCCACCTATCGCAACAAGCAAATCATCTCTGTTTATTTCCATTTCAGAAAGGCAATTATATATATGCTCCAGTATTTCCATTGACTTGCTTGCTTCCCCCGAGGGTATAACCACAAGCCTTTCGCTTGAAAATCCTTTGAATTCCTCTTTTATCCTATCTCCATGGAATCTCAATACATTTTCATCAATTAAAAAAACAGTTTTTCCATAGGAATGTTTTTTCATAAACGCATTGAAATCCTGCGATGCATTGCCTTCAAAAATAGTTGTTTTTGAGTTCTCCATCTCCGAGTCAAAGATTTTCATGATTTGCGAGACTCCTTTTCATTTCATTAGTTTTTTCAAATAAGTTGTAAACAGATTCATAGTCGTCGGTTTCTATGAGTTTCTTAAGCCCTCCCAGACTCTTCATAAAATCTTCAAGAACCTCCGTCACATACATCTTATTATTTTTTACGATTTGAGTCCACAAATCGGGGTTTATATCTGCAATTCTCGCCAAATCCCTAAAGCTTCCCCCGTGGACTTCAAAGTCCCGCCCATCAAAGGCGGTCAGGAAAGCCGTGGAAATGAGGTGAGGCAGATGACTGACCACTGCCACCTTGCGATCGTGCTCCTTCGGCGACATTACTATTATCCTTCCGACTCCGGCTGCTTTCAAAATTTCCTTTAACGATTCCATCTGCGGCTTTCTTTCAGGCAATGTATCAATAAGCACGTAACTTGCACCCGAAAAAAATTCAGGAGTAGCTTTTTCATGGCCCCTACCTGCTACCCCACATAGAGGATGCCCTCCAATGCGGCAAAGTCCATCAGCCTCCATTTCTATCCTTCGGCATAATTCGCCTTGGATTCCAGAAATGTCCGTTACTATAGTTTTGCGGCTGATTTCACTTTTATGCATTCTAATGAATTCAAGAATCTCTTCCGGATACAGGCACAGGAAGAGAATATCCATATCATTGTCCCTAACAAAGGATTCTGTGCCTTCGTCTATGTATCCTTTCGAAAGCGCATTTTCTATTGCAAAAGGATTTGTATCGACTCCTGTAACGCGACAGCCTACATTTTTTTTTAATGCTCCCGCCAAAGAGCTCCCCATAAGTCCCAATCCGACAACAGTTACTCGTTTCATGCCGAAAAGCCTCCCCTTCTAAATGCCTCCAAGTTCCTAATTGAAGCCATGAGTGCTTCGAATCTTTCAGGCTTTAGTGACTGCTCACCATCGCAAAGGGCTTCCTTGGGCGACCTGTGAACCTCGATCATCAGTCCGTCGGCGCCGGCAGCAACTGCAGCGAGTGCCAATGGTTCAACCAGCCACCAGTATCCTCCGGAATGGCTCGGATCTACCACTACAGGCAGATGGGTCTTTCTCTTTAGCACCGGAATCGCGCTTATATCCAATGTGTTTCTTGTGGCATTTTCAAAGGTTCTTATTCCCCGTTCGCACAGGACAATTTTTTCGTTGCCTCCAGCGGCTATGTACTCAGCCGACATGAGAAAATCCTTTATCGTTGCGGACAGTCCTCTTTTAAGAAGCACCGGCTTATCCATAGATCCAACCTCTTTAAGAAGTTCGAAGTTTTGCATGTTTCTGGCTCCTATTTGGATCATGTCGATATCCTCGTAATGATCCTCCAATTGCTTTACAGACATTATTTCCGTAACAATTGGAAGTCCCGTCGCCTGTTTAGCCTCCAGCAAAAGCTCGATTCCTCCTCCCCCCAATCCTTGAAAACTGTAGGGTGAAGTCCTTGGTTTGAAGGCGCCGCCTCTAAGCATATCGGCTCCCGCTTTCTTGACGCCCAAAGCCGTTTCAACCATCTGTTCCCGGTTCTCGACAGAGCATGGTCCGGCTATTACCGCAAAATTGCCGCCGCCGATTTTGCATCCGGCAATATCCACAACCGTATTGCCGCTTTTGAACATTTTATTGACCTTCTTGTACGGCTCTTGTATTCTGACTATCCTTTCGACTCTTTCATCCGCTAGATTGAAACAGTCCTGCATCATAGTCGTATCGCCTACGAGTCCGATGATCGTGAGCTCGTCTCCTTTTGAAACATGGGGTTTGAAGCCCTTTTGAGTAATCTCCTTTTTCAATGCCTCGACTTCATCATTCAAAATCCCTTTTTTAAGAATAAGTATCATTTCCATTCTCCTTTCAAAAAAATAAATGAGGACCTATAAATAGGTCCTCTGTCCAATCACAACTCGATTTTCAACTTAGGAATCATTTATCTCCGCAAACGTTCATATTCATTTCCATGACTAAAAACCGGCGCATAATAATAGCTCCAGCTTAAAAATAGATATGAATATGTGTTTTGCGTTGTCAGATTTTGATTCCTCATGTCAATCACCCTTTAAACAATAATTTTTAAATAATAATTAAATTCTATTATATCAACTTAAATGCCAAAGTCAACATTTATCCTTTATTTCATTCATTTTTATTTTATTTCATTCATTTTCTCGTCCACAAGTTCCAAAAGATCCATTATTTTAAGGCCTTGGGGACATGCCGCTTCGCAAGCACCGCATCTTCTACAATTTGAAGCTCTGTTGGCTTCAGTGAAAAATCCCCAATATGTTCTGTTGGCTTCTTTTGGAACGTCGAACATGAAGGTGTCATTGTAGAGTTCGAGATTTCGAGGGATGTTAATGCCATAGGGGCAAGGCATGCAATATCCACAAGCCGTGCATTGAATCTTGATATATTTCTTGTACATGTCCCTTACCTCTCCGATAAGTTCATGCTCAGCTCGGGTCAGTGAGCCGGGCTCGGCTTCTGACATGATAAGAATATTTTCAACAACTTCATCAAGCTCTCCCATTCCGCTTAGAACGACCTTGACCTCGGGAAAATCGGCAACCCACCTTAATGCCCACTCCGGAGGTGTCCTAACTACATCAGCCTTAGCCCAAAGCTTTTCTGCCCTCGGGTTCGGTTTCACGATTTTGCCACCCTTTAGAGGCTCCATTACTACAACCCCCAGGCCCTTAGCTGAGGCATATTTTAGACCCTCTATTCCCGCCTGATACTCTTCGTCCATGAAGTTTAGCTGAATCTGACAAAAATCCCAATTCCAACCGTCTACAATATCCTTGAATATATCAACTGAATCATGGAAGGAAAATCCGACATGCTTGACCTTTCCGGATGCCTTGGCTCGTTTGATGAAATCGAAGAGACCGAGTTCCTTAAGTTTTGGCCACCATATCCTGTTGAGTGTATGAATAAGATAAAAATCGATTCTGTCTGTCTGTAGATTCTCCAATTGCCGATCCAAAAAATCATCAAAATCTTCCGGCTTATTTACCAGGAATGACGGCAATTTAGTGGCTAGATTAACCTTTTCTCTATACCCATCCGAAAGAGCTTTTCCAACCGCCTTTTCACTCATTCCTCCGTGGTATGGCCATGCAGTATCAACATAGTTGACGCCATGATCGATTGCATATCGAATCAGCTTTGTTGTCTTTTCCAAGTCTATATCTTTGGGATTCCCATTGTTTGTAGGAAGGCGCATAGTTCCAAACCCAAGAAGGGACACTTCTTCGTTAATCTTTCCGAATTTCCTGTATTTCATATCATCACTCCATTTTTTTATTATTATTTACTATTTTTAAACGTTGCTTTTCTTTCTTTATTATATCAGATTTTAAAAGCAAACTAAAACGTCGCCATTTTGTTTTGCGAGATACATTCGTTTTATTATTGTCATATTTCATTCGCGCAATTGTTATATAATGAAAAAAAGACGAAATCAAACGAGGAGAACAACAATGAAAAAAACAATATGCCTTTTGCTTCTTATAACAATTATGACCGTAGGATGCTCATCCAAAACCCCCGCGGCCGATACTGAAAACAGCGGCGATGCTACTCCAGAACAGATTGAAGACGAGTATCTGGGAAATGCAACAATAGTAGCAATGAATGTCTCTCTTAGAGAATCCCCCGATGCCTCTTCGAAAAAAATTGGCAGCCTGGATTTCCCTTCCGAAGCATATCTTCTTGAAAAATCAGGAGCCTCAGAAAAAATTGGGGCATATGACGATTACTGGTACAAAATTAGAGTCGGTGATTTAAGCGGGTGGTGCTATGGCGCATTCATTTCTCAAGATGATGAATTGGAGCAAGCTCTTTCCGAACATATAAGCGACCTTCTTCCTGTCGATAAAAGCACTACAGTTGCAAAATCCGTTTCCACCCTCAAAAGCATAGTTTCAATGACCGAAGCATCGGATTTGATTAATGCAGGGGTTATGCGAGTAAAGGAATTGCAGGAAAATCTGCTCCCGGAATTGGAAGGAGAAATGCTTCCGATTACCGAAACGCTCTACGGATACACGGTCGAAGATTTGAGACAACCGGCAAATCTTCCCGACGGAGCCATTCAAAATCTTATGAAGAAGTACCGGGACATGGGCTACAGCGTATACATGGCCGAAGGCATGTACTATATCGAACCTGATCCCCAGTTTCTGCTTGGGAACTTCAAAACAAACATTTCGGATGATCTTTTCGATTATCTTACCTATCGCGCCGAGGAAGTTGAAAGCCATACCTTCCACGATGCCGCCGTTATAATAACTTGGAACGAACTTGGAGACCGTATTGTGGATTGGGAGAATTTCCTATCAAAATATCCCGATTCCCCCTACAGAGATGATGCCAAGTCCATGTACGATGTCTATCTGTACACATTTCTTATAGGCGCAGACAATACACCTGCCTATGAATATCCAACCGAAATATTGGACCCGAAGCTCTTGGAATCCTACAGGCGCTACATTTTGGAATTTCCACAAAGCTCCTTCACTCCTGTTCTTGGAGAACTTCTTGTGGTTCTTGAAGAAGAGTCCTATCAAAAGACTGAAAGAGTAATGGAATTCATTAATCCCTACAACCCTTGGAATTGATTTGATTTCAGATAGAAAAAGTGTCATGAGAAAATTCTCATGACACTTTTTTGTTTTTTGCTAACGATAGTAAATTTTCCCCATTCTTTTGCTATTTACGGCGAAGGACTCGCTTGTTCACTGCGCACTGTTGCCGCTTTTCATAGAGCTTCGTCTTGCGGCAAAATCTAAAATCCGCAAACTCACTCCGTATCGGGCTAAAGCTCATCGTTGGTATGATTCAGTGTTTGGCTAAACAGCAGCGTTTCTTCTTCGTAGACTGCAATCTTTGTATATGTGGAACCAGGATTAATTGCCAAAACTCTGTTTTTCTTCTCTGTCCTGTTCTTCCTCCTTCTGGTATCGTCCTTAAAGTTTCTTCATTATGCCGTCTGACGTCTCTTGGCCATAGCCAATATGCCTCCAAGGGCAATTGACAGAAATGCAGCCGCCATGACCCTGTATACCGGGGGCAACAAAAAAACTACGGTATGAGCCGGGATCCAGAATAGCGGAATCGTTTTCATTACAACAAAGGTTATATATCCGTGCCAATCAATACGGCTTATAGTCTCCTTGAGAGTTGTTTTTGATGATTTCCCTTCATATTTGATATCAAGCAGTGTGTCCATTATACGGTGAAATGCCATCAATGTCGGTGAAAAACTCAAGTTCATAGCAGCGCTTATAAAAAATGCAGTTATTAAAGCAGACCCTTTCCCGGGAAGATAGTCCTTTTCCATTGCACCCGTTACGCCAACTGCGAAAATTTGAAAAATCAGAGCTGTTGCCATGCCTATAAATCCCCAAACAAGAGCCCTCCAAATCCAGCCCAAGGGGAATTTCCAGTTGCCCGAAATTATGCGAATTGCCAAAAGCTCACCCATTGTTGCCAATATAAAAAACTTTACGAAGCTCATAATGTAGGGATGCGCAGTCGTCATTGCTATAAATATCTCACGCGTCGGACGATATGCGAGAAAACCCACAAACAGTGCCAAAATTGCTACCCAAATCAAATCTTTCATCTTCATATAATTACCTCTCTTCTTTTGATATTAATTGATATTAATCATAAAAAAAGGAATACAGCAACGAGAGGCATGCCCTCTCATGGGGGGATTACTGTATTCCCCAGGAAAAAATTCCTTTGTCATATCCTTTTGCAATTACCATGCCATAATATAGAAAGCTCAAAGTTCGGCATTTGCAGCAAAGCACATATCGAATTCTTGATTTCACGAAAAAACACGTCAACAAAAGTTAACATGTTTTAATATTTTTAAACACTAGTCTTTCAGTTTTTTCCACAGGGCCGTCCGGCTTATGCCCAGTATTTCAGCAATCTCAGTCTTAGTCTTTCCATGACTGAGGAATGTCTCTATTATCATTTTCTCAATCGTCCTATTAATATCCTTTAGGTTTATCTCGGAATTTTCGAGTATTTCTACACCGCTTCCACTTTCTTCTCCAAACAATTCCTTTGGATTTACCATATCATCCTTAAAAATAACATATCGCTCCGCTATGTTTTTGAGTTCCCTGACATTTCCAAGCCATTTATGATTCAAGAGCATTTTCTTGAATCCCTCGTCCGGCTCCGGCATTTCCTCTTTTCCCCGGATAAGTTCATCAACAAATGAATGAAATAACGGAATTATGTCTTCCCTTCTATTCCTAAGCGGGGGTATCTTAAGCTCCAATACATTCAATCTGTAGAAAAGATCTCTTCTGAACTCGCCCCTCATGACCTTGTCCATAAGGTCTTCATTAGCTGCCCCGATTATTCTTATATCCAAAGGTATTATATAATCCGAGCCTATGCGCATGACTTCTTTCTCCTCAAGCACCCTTAAAAGCTTAGACTGCAGATTAAGAGAAATGCTGTTTATTTCATCAAGAAAAATTGTTCCGCCGTGGGCCAGTTCGAAAAGTCCGGGTTTGCCGCCTTTTCTAGCTCCGGTAAAAGAACCCTCCTCATACCCAAAAAGTTCGCTCTCTAGAAGAGACTCTGTAAGCGCCGCACAATTCACAGCAACGAACGGCGATTTTACTCGTTCGCTTGCATTATGTATGCTTTGCGCTATAATTTCCTTTCCGGCACCGCTCTCACCGTAAATCATTATGGTTCCATCTGTTCCTGAAAGCCTTTTTGCTCTTGCCACGGTTTTTTTCATAGCTTCGTCTTCAGCCAAGACATTGTCAAAAGTAAATTTCGCTGTAAGCCCTTTTTTGTTTAGTTCGAAACGAATGCGCTTTTCCAAATTCTGCAGCTTGGTTATGTCTTGGAAGGTGCAAACGGCTCCGTTGACCTCTCCGTCAATCAATATTGATGAAGCCTTTACGGTTGCGATGAGCTTGTTCATATGGACTATCTTTTCGCTTTTCGAGCCCGTGTCCTTAAGTAATTCATAGATGAAATCAAGCTCGGGAAAAGTCTCCATAATGGAGCAACCAATCATATCCTCAGAACGCTTCCCAAACATCTTTCTGGCATTCTTGTTGAACAATATGATATTGCCCAGAGCATCCACCGCAATTATGGCGTCATGAACATTGTCCACTATGGTATCAGACAACTCTCTCCGCCTCAGTTGATCTTCTAGGTCATCCAAAATCTTGTCCACATATCCTATGGTTTCCTGAAGCGTTTCCTTTCTAGAATCGACGAAAACAGTCTTAAAGCCTTTGGCTTCGGCCTTCTTGCATGTTATTACCGCTCCTACAACAACTGTATGTTTTTGTCTACCTTCCAATAGCGTCAAAAGCTCTTCCAATTCGTTCACTGTCGAAAAACGGTTCAATTCTATTTCGCAACGGAGTACTTTCCCCCAATCGCTGCATGCAAAGTGAACATCCTCGCTTAAAATAAGTGTCAAATGAGATTCTATGCGGCTGGCTTTCTTTATAGCGTACAATATGTCAAGAGCATTCATTTTAAGATGAACTACCGGCACCTTAACTTCGTTCACAATACGGTAATATGTCCCTCCCCTGGCAATTATCGCTTTGGCGCCCAGTTTTTCAAGACGCAGAGCTTGGGGCACCATGTTGTCCGGATCGAAGCGTTCCAAAATTAGTTCCCCCACAGCCAATCTTTTAGGAAACAATTCGTATATTTTTTTTTCTATTTCTTCATTCGGCACGATAAATCCAATAGTCTTTTTCATTACATCCTCCGGAGTATCAAGTATACCGCAATTATACCACAGCTTATCCGTGCCTTATTTAAAGAAAATCAAAGCTTGCCCGATTTAGCCAGTCGTCTATATGGCTTGCCAAGGATATGAAGGATTTCTCCTCAAAAGGTGATTCAAGCCCTGCGACTCCTACCAATTCCAGGAATGACTTGCTTCCGCCCAATCCACAAAGGTCTACATACGAATTCCATGCCTTTTCTCTCGATTTTTCGGCATTCTTCCAGAATTGAAAGGCGCAGGTCTGCGCAAGCGTATAGTCAATGTAATAGAACGGATTTTTAAATATATGGCCCTGCTGGTGCCAAAACCCTCCCGAATTCAGGTAGTCGTTCTCCCCGTAATCACGATGTGGAAGGTACTTTGTTTCTATTTCATTCCACATCCTTCTGCGGTCCTCGGGCGCCGCATCAGGATTTTCGTATGCCTCATGCTGGAACTCATCCACTGCCGCTCCATACGGTATGAACATCAACGCATGACTTAAATGCCCGAAGCGGTACTTGTCGGCATCCTTTCCGAAAAAATTTTCCATCCATGGCCATGTCAAAAATTCCATGCTCATGGAATGAATTTCGCAAGCCTCAAGGGTCGGGAAATTATACTCCATAAGCAAATATTTTCTGCTCATGTATGTCTGAAAAGCATGCCCCGCTTCATGGGTCAGAACATCGACATCATCAGTAGTCCCATTAAAATTGCTGAAAATGAATGGCGATTTGTATTTTGATATATATGTGCAATAGCCTCCCGGAGATTTTCCGGGCATTGATTTAAGGCTCATCAATTCGTTTTCCTTCATGAACCCGAAAAACTCACCCGTTTCAGCCGAAAGCTCACTATACATCTTTTGGGCCTGCTCTACAAGAAAGTCATGGCCTCCTATGGGCGCAGCATTTCCATCTTTATAAAAAATCGATTCGTCATAATGATACAGTCTGTCTATCCCGAGACGCTTTCTTTGGCGCTCCCTCATTGAAGTAGCCAACGGCGTTATGTATCGCTTGATGCTCTTCCTATAATCAGACACCATCTTGGCGTCGTAATCAGTCCTCTGCATTCTGTCATAGCCCATCTGCACAAAATTATCATAGCCAAGCTTTCGGGCCATCCGCGTTCTCACCTTTACCAGGCAATCGAAAATTTCGTCGAAATCGTCCCCGTGTCCTGACATGAAACTGTACTTTGCTTCATTTGCAGCCTTTCTGACACTCCTATCCAAATCCATTTGAAAAGGCTTCATTTCAGACAGCGTCCTCTTGCC
>JAENWJ010000042.1 GCA_016649995.1 Peptostreptococcaceae bacterium | reverse complement strand
CTTTGTGTTTGCGAATTCGGAAAGCGATGAGGTTAATGTAGTGTATAAACGAAATGACGGTAATTACGGCTTGATTGAGCCGACTATATATTAGCTGAATTTAAAGAAACTTGATACTTAGGCATCAAGTTTCTTTTTTTTTGAACAATTTTAAAAAAAACAAGAGGATTATATGTATTTAGTGTAGAATTAAACTAAGTAGTCGCCAAATAAGACTTAAGGAATTAATTGAAAATATGCTGTAGCAGAGGTGGAATTATGACGGTATTGGGAATTGATACGGCCAATATAGAAAAAACGATAAACAGTTTGAATAATGTGATTTCATGTAAGGTTATAGTTGATGACGGAAAGATTTCAGAGGTGCATGTGTTGGCGGATGATTCGAGAAATCCCAAGCAAATATCAAGGGATGTACAGTCCGCTGTCATGGCTGGTTTTGATATGGAGTTGGATCATAAAAAGATATCTGTTGCTCAAGTAGATTTGCAACACGACTTGGTAAAGAATTCGCGCCCAAAAATCAAGAGGGTAGGTATCAGCTCCGAAGGAAACAAGATTGAAGTTGTTGTCGAGCTTTGGGACAGGGGAGATGTTTATGAAAGCAGGGCTTCCGGATACAATACGCAAAGAGTATTGCAGAGGCTTTTGGCTGAAGCAACCCTGGATTGCATAAACGACATTGTTAAGATGGAAAGCAGATTCGTGCTTGAGGGCATACGCAAGATTAGATTGGTTGAGGAAGATATTTATGTAGTGGGAATCAGTCAAATGGGACCGATGCAGGAAATATTTCTTTCGGGCACGTCGGTTGTGCAATCGGACGAAAAGAGGAGTGTGGTAAAAGCCGTACTCGATGCAATTAACAGAAAAGTTGGTAATTGCAATTAATTTGATAGTGACGAACCGGTGTAATTTATTATTTAAAGTTTCTTTTTACATAAGCGTAGCGATATAGCCTGTTCAAGTTAGCGGAGCATAACAGAGCATACTTGAAAAAGGAGGCTATACTGTGAAAAGATTAATGGTATTATTCATGTCACTGCTTTCACTCGTGTTGGCAGGCGGAGCTCATTGGGGCTGGAGATAACAACGAAGCAATTAACTAAGTAGTTAAATACCGGTTCGTTATTATATATGTAAAAATCAGAGATGCAAATATTGCAATGTAATCTATTTTATAAACAGCAGAATTAGTTGTAGGGAGAGTATAATGAAAGATATGAAACTTAATGCATACACAATCCTAGTCAGCTTTGTGGGTTTTGTAATATTGATTTTCAGCGCAATCCACATTATAGAAGCGGGTATATGGTTTGAATTGCTGTTTTTTGTATTTTTGGCGATTCTTACCGAGTCTATGCCTATAATTATAGACAAGTCTACATTCATATCTCTTGGGTTTGCTATTGGACTGGCTTCTATGTTGCTTTTCGACCCGCTTGTCGTGCCCATGGTAATAGCGATTGGGACCATACTAAGGATTGAAAAAATTGATGGAGTTAGCTACCATATTTTCAATACTTCATTTCAGAAGAGGTTTTTCAACGGATCGGCGTATGCTATAAGCGCCTTGCTTGCGAGCTACAGCTACGAATACGGCAATGCGGTTTTTCCCGGAATAACAATTGGAAGTTTTAGTGTTGTAGGTATTGTTCTTGCCATAGCAATATATATCTTCGCCAATACATTAATATACATGATTCTGTTTTCGTTAGTTGAGGATACTACTGTTCTCAATCTGTTGAAGCGGAACTTTTGGGTAGCTAAGAATTTTATTGCAATTGCTCCTCTTGGAGTTTTGATGGCAATATCCTATAAATATTACGGCGCATTTGCGCTTCTCATGTTCTATGGACCACTTCTTCTTGCAAGATATTCGTTTATCTTGTATCTCGAAATGAAAAATGTTTATCTCGAGACGATAAAGGCTTTATCGAATTCTGTAGACGCAAAGGACCAATATACCAACGGACATTCGCGACGCGTCGCTCATTATGCCATGGACATAGCGCATGAAATGAATCTTGCACCATGGCGGCTGGAGAATATAAAGATAGCGGCAACGCTGCATGACATAGGTAAGATAGGGATAAGGGACTACATATTGAACAAACCGGGAAAATTGACGGCAGATGAGCATGAATCCATTAAGACACATCCCAGGATAGGAGCAAACATACTCGATGAAGTAAGGTTCCTTAGGGAAGTATCTCAAATAATTTTGCATCATCACGAGAGATATGACGGAAAGGGATATCCGGATGGGCTTTCGGGAGATGAAATATCAATTGAGGATGCAATATTGTCCATAGCGGATACATTCGATGCAGTGACTACGGACCGCCCCTATAGAAAAGCGGCCGACAGCGAGAAGGCGATAGAGATTATTCTTGACGAAGCAGGGAAGCAATTTGTACCGAAGGTGGTTGAGGCATTCAGGAGTATTGTTGAAAATCCCAAGTCCAAGGAGAGGTTCTTGAATGTTGGGTGAATCGGTTGTTCTAGGACTTTTTGCAGCGACTGTTAAAAATGGGAACATGCGCTTTTTGAGATACATGAATGTGAGATATTTGTATTTGCCAATTGCGGCATTCCTGCTTGAATTTGCATGTGGAATAATTGTTAGTCGAAATCTTATGGGATTGCGTCTTTTTATGAATGAGTATTACCTGGTTATTCAAATAATGGTATATACAATGCTGGTGATATTTTGCTATTTCAATCTGCGTAAAAGGGTCTTTGCCTTGATAATCTTGGGGATAATGCTTAATTTTGCCGTAATCGCTTCCAACGACGGAATGATGCCGGTGGACACGAGCACGGCATTATCAGAAGGGTATGCCCTTGGGGTGGAGCAATTGGAGAATGGATTGATAGCGGGGCACACGCTGCTGGATGATGAAACTACCAATTTGGCAATGCTTGGGGATGTAATCAACATTTCTTCGCCATATCCTTTTCCTAAGACAATAAGCATAGGAGATATTGTGATCTCAGCAGGAGTTTTTTTATTTATTTACAGTACAAAAAAGGAGGAAAATAGGTGTTTGTTGAAAGTGTGATATTGGGAATAATAATAGGCATAGTTCAAAATGGCAGGATAACAAATATTGGAATAACCCGTATCCGCGGATGGTATATAATATTGCTTGCATTCTTTTTGGGAATATCTCCCATGTTTTCTGTAGACAGCCCATTCTTTGAAGACTTCGGATCGCATATATATTTCATTTCGCTGCTCATGATGTTTGGGGTTTTGCTTTGGAATTTAGACAAGAAGGGTTTCTGGATAATAGCCATAGGAGCCGGTCTTAACATTGTCACAATAATGATGAATCACTTCAAGATGCCTATTTATATGGAAGGCCTCAGAATAGCGGGTTTGGAAAACATGATAAATGGGATTGAATCAGGAGAAATAATAAACTATATTTCCATAGAGAGCCTGGATTCTTGGTCGCGCTTTTTAGGAAAGCTGATTGTACTGCCTAAGCCTTATCCGTTGGCAAAGCTAATCAGCGTAGGAGACCTCTTGATGTCGCTTGGAATCATATTCTATTTGAGAGGCGAAATGGTCAAGAAATACCGCTTTTCTACAAGCCGCATGGTTACACCGAGATACAAGGGTAAATGATGCCGGATTTCGTTTCTCGATTCAAGACTTAAATATATATTTTAGACCGCCCTTTGGGCGGTTTTTTGAATGAAACAACAAGAAGTGATATACTATTAAAAGTTATGGAAAGGAGATGGGCCTATTGGGACTCATGAACATGATTTTAGGAAGTATGAACGATAAAGAAGTAAAGAAAGTGATGAAAATAGTCGAGAAGGTGGAGGCTTTCGAACCGCAGATAAAATCCCTCGACGATGAAAGCCTAAAGGAAAAAACAAATGAATTCCGAAATAGAATAGAAAAAGGGGAAACTTTGGACGATTTACTTCCGGAGGCCTTTGCAGTTGTGAGAGAAGCGGCGGTCAGAACAGTTGGCATGCGCCATTTTCCGGTTCAGATTTTGGGCGGCATAGTGCTTCATCAAGGCCGAATTGCCGAGATGAAAACAGGAGAGGGCAAGACCCTAGCTGCTACGCTTGCTGCTTACCTTAACGCGATTGAGGGCAAGGGCGTGCATGTTGTAACGGTGAATGATTATTTGGCTTCAAGGGACAAGGAGTGGATGGGAAGAATCTACGAGTTCCTGGGACTTACGGTAGGGTGCTTGGTGCATGGGCTGGATGACAAAGAAAAAAACGAGGCATATTTATGCGACATAGTGTATGGCACCAACAATGAATTTGGATTCGACTACCTAAGGGACAACATGGTCATATATAAAGAGGGCATGGTCCAAAAGCAACTTAATTTTGCCATAGTCGATGAGGTGGACTCAATACTGGTAGATGAAGCCAGAACGCCTCTAATCATTTCCGGAGCGGGAAACAAAACGACGGAACTATACATGATTGCAGATAAATTTGTTACGAGCCTTAAAAACGAGCTGGACTACATCTTTGACGAAAAGGAAAGGAATGTAATCCTTACGGACGATGAAGGCATACCGAAGGCCGAGAAGTTTTTTAAGATTGAAAATCTTGCCGATCCCGAGAATATGGAGATTTCCCACCGAATTAACCAGGCATTAAGGGCATACACACTCATGAAAAAAGACAAGGATTATGTGATCAAGGACGGGGAAATTCTCATCGTCGACGAGTTCACGGGAAGGCTGATGCTCGGCAGACGATACTCAAACGGTTTGCATCAGGCAATAGAGGCCAAGGAAGGGCTGAAGGTCCGCAAGGAGTCGCAGACCCTTGCTACAATAACCCTTCAGAACTATTTTAGGATGTACAGCAAGCTTTCGGGAATGACAGGTACCGCAAAGACGGAAGAGGACGAGTTCAAGCAGATATACAACATGGATGTTGTAGTGGTTCCGACAAATATGCCCATACTAAGGGATGACATGCCGGATGCCGTATACAAGTCCATAGCTGGCAAGTTCAGGAATGCTGTTGAGGAGATAACGCTAAGGCACGAGACGGGTCAGCCCGTGCTGGTAGGCACAATTGCTATAGAGACATCGGAGTTTATAAGCTCAATGCTTAAAAAAAGAGGCATAAAGCACGAGGTTCTCAATGCAAAGCAGCATGAGAGGGAATCTGAAATAGTAGCCCAGGCGGGAAGATACGGTGCGGTTACTATTGCTACCAACATGGCCGGCCGTGGAACCGACATAGTGCTGGGCGGAAACGCAGAATTCATGGCAAAGAAGGAAATGAGAAAGCTTGGTTATGATGAGGAAATAATAAACAGAGTAACGGGCGTTATAGAATTTAGTGACGACGAATTCGTGGAAGCCAAGAAAATCTACGACAAGATCTTTTTAAAATACAAGTCGGAAGCCGACGTAGAGGGCGATAAAGTCAAGGCTGCGGGAGGGCTACACATACTGGGAACGGAGCGCCACGAGTCAAGGCGTATAGATAACCAGCTGAGAGGCCGGTCGGGCCGTCAGGGAGATGCTGGATCATCTCAATTTTTCATATCTCTTGAGGATGACCTTATGAGGCTCTTTGGAAGCGACAGGATTCAGGGCGTTGTGGACAAGCTGGGAATGAGCGACGACGACGCGATTGAGGCATCGATTCTTTCAAAGTCTATCGAGGGAGCCCAAAAGAAGGTAGAGGGAAGGAACTTTTCAATAAGGAAGCATGTTCTGCAGTACGATGATGTAATGAACAGGCAGAGGGAAATAATCTATTCCGAGCGTCGCAAGGTGCTTCAGGGAGAGGATTTGAAGGAATACATCTTCTCCATGATAGAGAAGCTCATTGACGATGTCATTGAGGTTATTGCCATGGGATCGGAATATCCCGAAGAGTGGGACATGGCGGGACTTTCTGAAAAACTTAAGGCTATATTCATGCCGGTTGAGGCCCTTGAATATAAGGACATAGAAAGCCTCGACAAAGAAACCTTGAGGGGCGATATTTTGCGCATGGCAACCGAGATGTACGACAAGAAGGAAGAGGAAATCGGGAAAGAGAAGATGCGCGATCTGGAGCGAGTAATACTTCTAAGGGTTGTCGACTCGAAATGGATTGACCACATAGACGCAATGGACCAGCTAAAGCAAGGCATAGGCCTTCGTGCAATAGGAAACGAGGATCCTGTTAGAGCATACCAAATGGAAGGCTTCGACATGTTCGACGAAATGATAAAGAACATCCAGGAGGACATGGTTAAATACATGTACCATGTAACTATAGAAACCAAGACCCAAAGGAAGCAGCTGACTACCATAGAGGATGAGAAGGGCAGCGACCTGGACTATAGACAGGGCATGAGGGTAGGCACGCCTGCTAACGCCCCCAGCGATGAAAAAGCAAAGCCGTTTGTATCGGGCAAGAAGGTTGGGAGAAACGATCCATGCCCCTGCGGAAGCGGAAAGAAGTACAAGAAATGTTGCGGAAAAGACAAGTGATTTTTAAACTAAAATATCTGACATTTTGGAGGTGTTAACCATGCTTATTATAGAAGCGAGCATGGCTGAGCTAAGGGAAATGGAAGAAATCTTCGACGATTTGAGGGTTTCCCTTTGACTTGGTCAGCCTGAAAGAGAGAGTAGCCGAGATTGACGAGTGCATGACCGCCCAGGACTTCTGGGACGACCATGAAAAAGCACAGGGAATAATGAGGGAATTTAAGGTGGTTAAGGACAAAATCGAATCCTTCGAAAGCCTCCATAATCAGTGGGAAGAGCTTACGCTTCTTGCGGAGATGGCGGTGGAGGAAGATGACGATTCTGTAGAAAAAGAAATTCAAAAGGGAATGCTTCAATTGACCAAATCCCTTGGAAAGCTAAGGCTAAAAACGCTTCTCAGCGATGAATACGACATAAATAACGCCATATTGTCAATCCATTCCGGAGCAGGGGGCCTTGACGCACAGGACTGGGCGGAAATACTCCTTAGGATGTTCACGCGTTGGGCTGAGAATCAGGGCTACGAAATTGAAACGCTTGACTATATACCGGATAAGGAAGGCGGAGTTAAGTCCGTTACCCTAAGAATCAAGGGCGATTACGCATACGGATACCTTAAATCCGAGAAGGGAGTACATCGCCTGATTAGGATGTCTCCATTCGATACCTCGGGCAAGAGGCACACATCATTCACCTCGGTGGATGTAATGCCGGAGCTCCCCGACGATGCTGCGATAGACATAAACCCTGTAGATCTTAAAATAGACACATTCAGATCCTCCGGGGCGGGTGGACAGCATGTAAACAAAACAGATTCCGCTATAAGAATAACCCATCTTCCCACGGGCATAGTTGTGCAGTGCCAGAACGAGAGATCCCAGCACCACAATAAGAACACAGCAATGCGAATGCTCATGGCAAAACTCATAGAGCTGCAGAAAAGCGAGCACAAGGAGAAAATCGAGGACATACAGGGAGACTATTCCCAGATAGCCTGGGGAAGCCAGATAAGAACCTACGTCTTCCATCCGTACACAATGGTTAAGGACCACAGAACCGGAGCCGAGGTTGGAAATATCGCTTCCGTTCTTGACGGAGATATAGACATCTTCATAAACACATATCTTCAGCAAAAAAAATAGACGCATACAGCGTCTTTTTTTTAATTGTGACCGCATATGTCCGGGATTGGTGCTTTATTTTATCTTGAGGTGAAACCAATACCGGAATCACGGGGGAATTATACCGGACTCATTGGAACCGTTGACCGGACACCATGGGGAAAATCAATCGGGATTACGAGATGCATAATTGTGTATTTGAGGTTTGTTTAAAATGTGCATTAATAAAGCTGGGAGATTATTGCAAATTGATTGTTTAAAAATAGGAATGGAGTATACTTAGGGTATCAAATCAAAAGGAGGTAGTTATCATGGGAGACAAAAGTCCGAAGAACAAAGAAAAGAAGAAGAAAAAGAAAGATGTTAAGAATAAGACTATAGCCCCAATATCTTCTTCTAAAGAAACTGTTAAAAAGCCAAAGTAATGTGGAATACAAGACGAATGTAAAGAAGGGCAACCGAATCAATAGCCGGTTGCTCTTCTTTTATGATAAAATAAAAGGTGTGACCATTTGAGGTTTGCGGCTTTGTTCGTGAATATAAATCAATAAAATTTAGGGGTGTGTAAAATGGAACAAATTATCAAGCAATTGGCAAAAGAACTTAAAATCAAGGTTTCTCAGGTTAGAAGCACGGTGAACCTGATTGACGAGGGAAATACTATTCCCTTCATCGCAAGGTACAGGAAGGAAGCGACCGGGAATCTTGACGATGTGGTCCTGAGGGATCTGGACGATCGGCTCACATATCTTAGGAGTCTTTACAAGAAGAAGGAAGAGGTTTTGCGCCTGATAGACGAGCAGGGTAAACTCACCGATGAGCTGAAAGCCAAAATAGAAGCGGCGCAGATACTCAACGAGGTGGATGACCTTTATAGGCCTTACCGCCAAAAGAGAAAAACGCGGGCTACAATAGCAATGGCAAAGGGACTTGAGCCGTTGGCCGATTTGATTATTGCCCAGGAAATGATTGAAGGCGATTTGGGCAAAGAGGCCGAAAAATATATCGACAGTGAAAAGGACGTCAAGACTGCGGAAGAGGCCTTGAAGGGTGCCATGGACATAATTGCCGAAAAAATTTCGGACGATGCGGACAACAGAAAGCAAATAAGAATATTGACTTTTGACAAGGGAATCCTTTCGACTGAGGCCGTGGACAAGGATCAAAAATCGGTCTACGAATTATACTACGATTACAGCGAGCCCCTCGTTAAGATGCCTCCCCACAGGATTTTGGCGATAAACCGCGCGGAGAAGGAAGAATTCATAAAGGTCAAGCTGGTGGCGCCGATTGACGAGGTGGTGCAAGGGCTCAAGGACAGAACGATTTCAAATAATGAAAGCATCTCGAAGCCATTGATAGAATCTGCCGTTGAGGACAGCTACAAGCGCCTTATAGCGCCGTCGATAGAGAGGGAAATCAGGAATGCGCTTACGGAGGCTGCCGAAGAGCAGGCCATAAAGGTTTTCGGGGAGAACCTCAAGAATCTGTTATTGGTGGCTCCGATAAAGGACATGGTTGTAATGGGCTTTGACCCGGCATACCGAACGGGCTGCAAGATTGCCGTGACCGACGGAACGGGCAAGCTTCTCGACTACACGACGGTCTACCCTACCAAGCCTCAGAACAAGGTTGAAGAGGCAAAGAAAATTCTTAAGGGAATGATTGAAAAGCATGGAATAAACATAATAGCCATCGGAAACGGAACAGGCTCAAGGGAATCGGAGATTATTGTTTCGGAGATGATTTCGGAGATGGACAGGAAGGTGTATTATACCATCGTAAATGAGGCGGGAGCATCCGTGTATTCGGCATCGAAGGTGGCAAATGAGGAATATCCCGACATCAACGTATCCATTCGGGGCGCCATTTCCATAGGAAGAAGGCTCCAGGATCCATTGGCGGAGCTTGTGAAGATAGACCCCAAATCGGTAGGGGTTGGTCAGTACCAGCACGATGTGAACCAGACCCGCCTTAGGGGCGTGCTTGACGGCGTGGTGGAGGATTCGGTCAACAAGGTTGGGGTGGATCTCAACACGGCCTCGTCGTCGCTTCTGCAGCATATAGCCGGACTCAGCAAATCGGTTGCAGGCAACATAGTGAAGGCAAGGGAGGAAAACGGACGATTCATGGAGCGAAGCGAGCTCCTTAAGGTTAAGAGGCTAGGGCCTTCGGCCTATGAGCAGGCTGCCGGATTCCTCAGGATTGCCGACGGGGAAAACGCTCTAGACAACACATCGGTCCATCCCGAGTCCTACGAAGATACCCTTAGGTTTATCGAAATAATGGGATATTCCATCGATGATGTTAAAAACAAGCGGCTTCATGATATTAACGATAAGATTTTGGCATACGAGATTCCAAAGGAAAAAGAGGCGCTCAAGATGCCTGAAAAGGGCACTACGCTTACAAGCTTCGATGCCCTTAAATCCTTCAAGTTCGAAAAACCGAAACAGATGACATCGAAGGATAGAAACAATCTGATTGACAAGCATCTGAAGAAGATTGCTGAGGATCTTGGAATGGGTTTCCCGACGCTTAAGGATATTGTTGAAGAACTCAAAAAACCGGGGCGAGACCCGAGGGACGAAATGGTTAAACCGCTTTTCAGAAGCGATGTAGTCAAGATAGAGGATCTTAAAGAGGACATGGTTTTTCCTGGAACGGTAAGAAACGTTACGGATTTCGGCGCTTTTGTGGATATTGGCCTCAAGAACGACGGATTGGTCCACATCTCGGAGCTTAGCGACAGGTTCATCAAGAAGGCCATGGATGTGGTTTCGGTCGGAGACGAGGTTCAGGTCAGGGTTATTTCGGTCGATTTGGATAGAAAAAGGGTGTCGCTTTCGATGAAAGGGTTCAAGAAATAGACGGGAGGCATATATGCTGATTATAAAGAATGCAATTGTCCATACTATGGCTCGTGGCGTTTTGGAGGATGCCCATGTTCTGGTGAGAGACGGAAAGATATCAGAGATAATCGTGCAGGATTCGGCCATAGACGATCGTAATGCCGATTTTGAGGGCATAGTGATCGATGCCCATAGGAAGCACCTCTATCCGGGATTTATCGACGCCCATTCGCATCTTGGGATGTGGGAGGATTCGATAGGATTTGAGGGCTCGGACGGAAACGAGAGCGTGGATCCTGTTACCCCGCACCTGAGGGCCATCGACGGAATTAATCCGATGGACAGAACCTTTGAGGAAGCGAGGGCGGGGGGCATTACCGCTACGGCCACCGGCCCGGGAAGCGCAAACGTCATTGGGGGGCAGTTCGCTGTGATAAAGACTTGGGGCGTCTGCATAGACGATATGATCCTCAAGGCTCCATGTGCAATGAAATGCGCGCTCGGAGAAAACCCCAAACGCACCTACAACGATAGGGAAGAGTCTCCGGTTACAAGGATGGCCACGGCGGCAATGATGAGGGAAAGCTTTATAAAGGCAAAGGATTATGTAGAGAAGAAGAAATTGGCTGAAACCGACGAGGATGCAGAGAAGCCGGATTTCGACTTCAAGATGGAGGCATTGGTCGAGGTTGTGGAAAAGAAGATTCCCATAAAGGTGCATGCCCATCGGGCGGACGACATCCTTACGGCCATCCGCATCGCCAAGGAGTTCGATTTGGATATGACCATCGAGCATTGTACGGAGGGCCATTTGATTGTCGAGCAGTTGAAACGGGAGAATTACGCTCCGATTGTAGGACCGAGCCTATCGGAAAGGTCTAAATTCGAGCTTAAGAATCTTACATTCAAAACCCCCGGAATTCTTTCCAATGCGGGGATAAAGATAGCCATAATGACCGATCATCCGGTAATCCCGATACAATATCTTCCCCTATGCGCTTCCCTTGCCGTAAAGGCGGGCATGGACAGGAAAGAGGCTATGAAGGCCATTACCATAAACGCGGCGGAGATAATCGGAGTTGGAGACAGGATTGGAAGCATAGAGGAGGGCAAGGATGCCGACCTCGTGCTTTGGGACAGGGATCCATTCGATGCCCATAGCGAGGTGCTTTGGACAATGATAGACGGCGAAATAGTTTATAAGAGATAGCGGGCAGCAGGCAGCAGGCAGCAAAAGAAAAAGATAAAAAGGACTAAAAAGGGACAGACATTTTTGTGTCCATTATGTAATAAAAGAAGACGGTTGGTCAGTTGGTCAGGAAGAACGAAAGATGGAATAGCAAGAGAAAAAATAACACAAGAAGACAGTTGGAAAGTTGACAGTTGGACAGGAAGAACGAAAGAAGGAAAAGTAAAGATGCTTAAAAATTTTGTGGTGCTTACCGGGTTTTGTATCCCTGTACTTTGTTTTTAAATCTTTTTCTTCCTACTTCCTACTTCCTACTTCCTACTTACTACTTTCCACTTAATTAACGGGGTGACATTTTGGAGATGTTTGTATCGAATAATTTGGAAGAAACCGAAGAGCTGGGCAAGCGCCTCGGTGCATTGCTTGAGCCGGGCGACATGGTCTGCATGAACGGAGACCTTGGAGCGGGGAAGACTTTTTTTACAAAGTCAATGGCGCTTGGAATGGGCGTAACTGACGATGTTACCAGTCCTACCTATACAATAATCAATGAATATGACGGACCCCCGAAGGTCTACCATTTCGATGTGTATAGGATTATGGACATAGAGGAAATGTGCGACATAGGATACGAGGAATACTTTTTCGGTGACGGGATATGTCTTGTGGAATGGGCCGACCGGGTAAGGGAACTCATTCCGGACGGTCATCTATGGATTGAGATTACAAGGCTTGATGAAAACAGCAGGAGATTCTCATTTTCGGCATCGGGAAAGCGCCACGAAGAGATATTAAAGGGGTTGTTTGCATGAACATATTGGCTTTTGAAACATCGGGCAGAGCGGCATCGGTTGCCGTCATGAAGGACAAGAGGATAATCGGAGAGATGACGGTAAGCACCAAGCTCAACCATAGCGAAAAGCTGATGCCCATGATTGACGAGTTGCTTGAAAAGACCGAGATATCAATCAAGGATATAGATGCGTTGGCTGTTGGAGTAGGGCCGGGTTCGTTCACGGGTATAAGAATTGGCGTATCAACTGCCAAGGGATTGGCGCTGGCGCTAGACATACCTATAGCGGCAGTGTCAAGCCTTAGGGCGCTTGCATACAACGGGATATATTCGGACATGCTTGTTTGCCCGATAATAGATGCCAGAAGAAACCAGGTGTACAGCGGGGTATTCCGTTGGGAGGCAGCAGAGCTTGTAGAAGTGCTGAATGAAGATGTCTATAATTTCAAGGAATTACTTTTTGTTCTAAAGAACCGGAATTGCCCCATCTTATTTTTAGGGGAAGACGCTTACAAGTTCAAGGAGCAGATGAAAGAAGTTTTAGGAGAAAACGGTATATTGGCTATGCCACAGGCCAACTTTCCAAGGGCGGCAGCTGTTGCAGGCATGGCAATAAAAAAGATAGATGAAAAAGATTTGGAGAATGCGTTCACACTTATGCCGGTTTATTTGAGGAAGGCTGAGGCCGAGAGGCAGTACGAGGAACGAATGAAGAAGAAATGAGGGAATATGGAGATTAAAATTCGTGAAATGGCAATTGAGGATATTGACGATATACTTGTTATAGAGCATGAATCTTTTTCGGTGCCGTGGCCCCGGGAAGCGTTTGAGTCTGAGGTTTTAAGGAACGCTATTTCTGTATATATAGTGGCTGAAACTGAAGGTGAAATCATTGGCTATGGGGGAATGTGGCTCATTCTTGACGAGGCTCATATAACAAATGTTGCGGTTAAGGAATCGTTAAGGGGAAATGGTGTCGGGGAGAGGCTCGCGCAGTTTCTTATTGATGAGGCGTCTAAAAGCGGAGCGATTAGCATGACTCTTGAAGTGAGAAAGGGAAATGCCGCTGCAATAAGTTTGTACGAAAAGATGGAATTTGTTGTGGAAGGAATAAGACCCGGCTACTATCAGGACAACAAAGAGGATGCACTTATTATGTGGAAGAGAGGGGGAAAGTAGAAAGTAGAAAGTAGAAAGTAGAAAGTAGAAAGTAGAAAGTAGAAAGTAGAAAGTAGAAAGTAGAAAGTAGAAAGTAGAAAGTGGAAAGTAGAAAGTAGAAAGTAGAAAGTAGAAAGTAGAAAGTAGAAAGTAGAAAGTAGAAAGTAGAAAGTAGAAAGTAGAAAGTAGAAAGTAGAAAG
>JAENWJ010000041.1 GCA_016649995.1 Peptostreptococcaceae bacterium | reverse complement strand
CCCTTGTCGAACGAATCAATAATCACCTGTAGTTCTTTTACCAACAGCTCAATTTTTTCGTTTTTCTCAGCATCCGAAAGCTTTGCCGATATCAGATCCCCCATCCTTTCAAGGAACACAAGCAAATCCTTCTTGTCTCTAAGAAGCCTTTCCTTTTGGCTTTCCTCAAACGCTATGAGGCCTATTACCCCTATTATGCGCCCCTCGTGGCGTATTGGCGAGCAAACTTCGGCAACTTCCTTGCATTCATCCCTTCTTCCGCAAAACTGGCATATCGGATTTACTCTTGGATCATCTATTATATAGTCCTTGCCTTTTTTAAGCGCATATCCAAAAATGGAATTTTTGCTTATCTTGTCCCCCAGCTGTCCAACATAGAGTCCGGTAGCAGCAATCCTAGTCAATGTTTCGTCAGAAATAGTTACATCTACGCCAAGTACACTTGATATTGCCTCTGATATTTTTTGCACATTTTCAGAAATATGGGATAATTTCATGTCTATCCTTCCCTATGGATTCGATCGGAACCAGTTATCCGTTTCAATTTATTGTCAATCCCCTTCAATAGAACAATAATCTTGTTCAAAGCGATTTGCATAGTTATTAAGATAATGAAAAATATCATTATCAGTATTTGCTGAAAATCAATGTCAAATCTCATTTTAAGGACCCCTTTCATTGCATTTCTTTATTTCATTATAACCCATTATGAAAAAACGTAGAAGAAAAACATCGAAAAAGCGCCTGTGCGGAAACATCCGCACAGGCGCTTTTTAAATTCATCTATGGTTTTGCATTAAAAGCCTTGTTTATCAAAATTGCAAATGATCCTCCATAGAATCCCAAAACTATAACCATCATTATTATCGAGGTTGTTGACATAATTTTCCTCCTATGAAATTTTCTTTGTAAATTCACCCTTGTCTGTCTTACCGGCCAACCAATTGTTGGTCAATAATCCAAATGCTAAGTAAACTATAAATTGAGCAATAACCGTACCCGTACTAGAAATTTCCAATGGATTCCACCATGAACCCGGATACCATGTAATCGATTGCCATACCCACCAGCCGCAAATTACAACAAAGAGCAATGGGAAAATCGATATACAAACACTCCACCATTTTCCAATCTTGAAATCAGCCCACGGAGTATTTATTTCCTCCTTGCGTATCTTCTCAGCTCCATATTTCGTGATTGCGAAGGATACAAATAAACCGCTGACAAGTAAAGCCACCCCAAGAACCCAGTCCTGGTTATTTAAAAAGTTCAGGCTATATGCCGAAGGAACTCCAAGCAGGAATCCCATTGTCACAATGATTTTTGTAGCTTTCTTACGGGAGAATCCCGCATCCATGAAACTCCTTACCCCTACCTCTATCATTGGCAAGAGTGATGATAGCGCCGCAATTCCCATAGCAAGGAAGAAAACTGCTGAAATCCATCTTCCGGCAGGCATGCGAGTAAATAGCTGCGCCAAATATATGAAAGTGATACCTGTGTTGCCTGATGCCAAAGCTTCGTTTGCAAACTCCATGTTCGGCGACAATGCAAATATGGCCGGCAATACTGTCATTCCAGCCACCAAAGCGCCCACATTGTTTCCAATCCCCATAATCATGCAGTTTCCCGCCACGTCTTCCTTTTTTTTAGTGTAAACCGCATATGTAATTATGAATCCCCAACCTGCTCCCGTTGACCAAGCCGATTGTGTAAAAGCAGCTAGCCATATTTTAGGGTTCGCGAGCATCTCTATGTGAGGGGTAAAAAGATATTCCAATCCTTTAAACGCGCCCGGTAATGTCATGACTCTGAAAAATGCCACAAGCATTAGTCCAAACAGAGTCGGAATCATGATTTTGCCCGCTTTTTCTATTCCTCCTGTAACTCCTTTATATACTATGAATCCTCCTATTGCCATGGATAAAAAGTGATATAAAATCGTCTGTGAAGGAGTTGTTGTAAAAGTATTCCAAATGGCTTCCGTAGCCACCGTATCCATCCCGGGTTTGAAAACACCGGCCATAGACATTGTAAAATATTTAAAACACCATCCCATAATAACTGAATAGTAAAACATAATCAATAGACAAACCATTACAATCCAAGTTCCCATCCAAGTGTATTTCTTGCCGAGAAAGTCCCTAAATGCACCTATAGCCCCCAGCCTAGTCTTTCTTCCGATAACCATTTCTCCTATCAAAAGCGGTATTGACCAAACCAGCAAGGCCACTGTCCATGCAATCAAGAAGGGGCCACCGCCATTCGCTGCCGCGACTCTCGGAAAACGCCAAATGTTTCCTGTTCCGATTGCCATACCTATGCTCGCAGCGATGAAACCCCATCTACTTCCCCATTGCTCCTTATTGTCACTCATATAATTCCCCCCAAGTATTGTCGTCCATTTATGTCGTCATATCCCTCGATTTCTTTATGCAAGCTTCAACTGCTTCCACGACAACGCCTCTGAAGCCGTTTTTTTCAAGACTAATAACAGCCTCGATTGTAGTTCCTCCCGGCGAGCATACCATGTCTTTCAATTCTCCAGGATGCATTCCGCTTTCAAGGACCATTTTAGCGGAACCAAGTACAGCCTGAGATGCAAACCGATAAGCCTTGTCTCTAGGCATTCCCCCAAGAACCGCTCCATCGGCCATAGCCTCAATGAACATGTAAACATAGGCCGGAGCAGAACCGCTTATCCCAATTACCGCATCGATCAAATACTCGGGCACGACCTCCACCTTTCCTATTCCGCTGAAAATTTCCACTACGGTTTTCAAATCTTCTTCTCTGGAACCCTTGCCCGGGACAACTGCCGTCATCCCCTCTCCTACTAGTGCCGGTGTGTTGGGCATTGTTCTTACAATGTGCTTGTCTTCACCTAAAATGCCTTCCACAAAAGCAAGGTTTATTCCTGCAGCAATTGTTACTATTATCTGGTCTTTCCGAACGGCTCCTCTTATTTCCTCGAGCACCACTTTGTAAATATTCGGCTTGACTGCCAGAATAACAACATCCGCATCTTTCATTAGTTTTAAGCTGTTTTCGGAACGCGAACTCCTAATTTTTCTGCCATGTTGCTAGTTTTATTGGAATCCTTATCATAAATAAAAATCTTATCCGCTTTTACCAAGCCATTCTTTAATACACCTTCAAGAATGCCTCGACCCATGTTTCCGCATCCAATTATTCCAATTGCTTTGTTCAACTCCCCACCTCCATATATATTTCCAAATCATCTCTGTGAACTACTCGGCATTAAAATACCATCCTATTCAAATGCCATTATAACTAATTATAATAATATATTATTCTTTAGTTAAAATATTGTCAAATGATTTTGTCAACTCAACTTGTTTTAAGCGGTTATTCAAGAACTCTGACTTCTCTATCTCCAATCTTTTCATATGAAACAGATTCCGCATCAGCGCTGCTTATAGTGAATGTGTCTGCATCTCCATCCGATACATATCTTCTTTCCGGATGATTATCGAAATTCTCTATCCAGTACCTGATACCGAACTCTTCATTGCTAGCGTGGACCCTATTTAAATATTGAAAATCCGTTTTTATATCTATTGGGGAACGTTCGGGCTGCCATCCAACCGCAAAAACAGCTTCATTTTCGTAACTGTTCCCTTCAAATTGCCCTTTCGCTATAGCAGCCCTTCCTTCGTCATCCTTCGGTCTTCCTCCATAAGGAAGCGCCAAGGCTCGAATGGTGTATCCCTGAACCTTTTCATCAATGATACGGTCCATTTTGCCCAAGCTCTTCATTATCCCCTCCGGATCAAGCTCGGAAAGATTTTCATGTCCATAGCTGTGGCTTTCTATCTCAAAACCATTTTCAATAAGATAATTAAGTTTGTAGTCGAGATACTCAGACTGCCCGAAAGAATTTGTTCCGAAAAGGCAAAAGGCCGCCGTTCTTCCAAAATCGGGATGCTCCTCAGCAAAAGAATTTAGTATTCCTACCGCACATTCAGGATCCACCACTTTTTCGCCATTTTCTTCAATAATCCCGAAATTCGAAAGCGTTCCATCATCGAACGTTAACACCACCGGTGTCATACCTGCCTCGATGTCTATGTTACCGTCAATGTAGTCGGCAACCGTAATCAGGCGGTAGCCCTTTTCATATAGTATTTCAAGATCCTCCCTGAAATTATCCCTCGATCTGACATAATCCTTTTCCTCATCCGAAAGGCTGTGATACATAACTATCATTATTCGGCCCATTTCGTTTACACCCATTGCCTTCAGTTCCGCATTGCTCAGAGCTTCCACTACCGGCTGCATTTCTTCGGGTTCAATCAATTCCTCAAAACCTGTCTCTTCCGGTTTTTCAAGCACAGCCTCTATATCCGCTTCGGGATTTCCCCTGTTTGCGCATCCCGAAAGCCCAATGGTCAAAATCAATCCGACTAAGAAAACATTTTTTATTGTATGTTTCATTTTTTATCTATCCTTCCCTTGGGACACGCAGCAATACATATTCCACATACTGATCCTCTTCCTATATACTTGTAATATTTCGACATATGATCGGAACAAGCCTTTGCGTCTACAATTTCGCATCTCGGCATGCCCACCCCCCAACTTTTTCCGCTCAAAGCCACAGCCGGACAAGCCTTAACGCATAAATCGCATGAAAAGCAACCAGATGTCGTAACGGGCTCCGAAACCGGCAATGGCCAGTCCGTCAATACCGTTCCAAGGCGCACACGCGGTCCAAATTCAGGTGTTATAAGCAAACCGTTCTTGCCTACCCATCCCAATCCCGAACGAGTAGCAGCCATCTTGTGTGAAAAAAAACCTTCATAGTAGGAATCACTAAGGTTAAGCGACTGGGACGCCGCAACAGGAAAATAGCGATATCCTTTTTTCTCTATTTCATGGCCTATCTTGAATTCAATATCATCAATAACCCTGTTGACCGTCCTATAGTGATGGAAATACATATGCGTCGGCCCATTCGTTATGTCATCTATTATCCTGTCTGAAAGATGCACCGCAAATGATACAGCATGTGTCATTTCGCCATACCTGGGAGGAACAACGTCTCCTACATAACCGAAGGAAACCAATGAGGCCCCCTCCTCTTTTGCTCTTTTAATTAAAATTTCCCCTTGTTCCATTAAGCTTCACCCTTTTAGTTAAAACCGTCCGCTTGAAATCGCGCAGTCTATATTATTATGTTATACTATTATCGGCAGCAAGAGAAAGGAGATACATATGTTTACGAAAGACCCAAAAGACAAAGCCGAAAACAAGCTTGTATTATTGCATCTATTCATGAAAATGGACTACCCCCTAACAAATGCAGAAATTACCGATTTCGTTGTTTCATTGGATTTAATGGATTATTTCACGCTTCAGCAGTACCTTGTCGAACTTGCCGACGGAGGCATGCTTGAGTACAGTAAAAGCGAATCCGATTTTATCTATCTTATAACAACAAAAGGAATCGAATCCCTTGATTACTTCAAAAACCGTCTACCCGATGGATTAATTCTGCTCATTAACGAAGGTGTATCAAATTACAGAAAGCAGCATGCCATGCGCACTAGGGTTGGTTGCAGCCATTCAAAACTTAGCGATTCCGAATATGTTGTGGACTTAAGTATAATGGAAAACGAGCTTACGCTGATAAATCTTAAGCTTAGCGTAGTTTCAAACAAACAGGCTAAAGAAATCTGCGAGCGATGGAAAAATACATCCTCGGATGTATATGGCACAATAATCAAGATGCTTACCGATTAGCAATGAATGATCTAACATACCCAATCAAGTACAGCGATCCATATACAACAATGCAGTCTTCTGGATTCGCATCGGTCAAAGCCTTCTCGACGGCATCTTTCCAATTCTTGATTCCTTCAACAGAATCGTGACTCATTTCGATCAAAGCCTTGAGGTCTTCGACTTTCATGGCTCTTTTATTTTCCGGTTCTGTTGCAATTATACTATCAAAATAATGTACTGTCTCCTCGACTATTCCGCTGACATCCTTGTCTCCTAAAACACCTATTACCCCTATCGTTTTAAAGCCTCTCCGCTTTTTAGGATTGAAATGATATTCCATAAAATTGCTTAAGACAATGGCTCCGTGTTTGTTGTGGGCGCCGTCAATAATCAGGCACGGATTCTCCGCAATTACTTCCAATCGACCAGGCCATCTCGTTTTTTCCAAACCCCTTAGAATCACTTCCGAATCCAGTTCGATTCCATGTTTTGAAACAAGAAACTCCAACACTCGAACCGCCAAAATGCAGTTGCGTATTTGATGTTCTCCCAAGAGTTCTATTTTTAAATTCCCGGAAATATTAAGTATCATGGATTTGAATTCATAGGTTTTCAGGCTGCGTCTGACGATTTGATAATTATAGGTTTTTACGGTTTCAAGTCTGGCATGCTTTTCTTTGCAAATTTCCTGAATAACCTTTTCAGCCTCGATAGGTTGCGTCGCTGATATGACAAATCCATTTTCCTTTATGATACCGCCTTTTTCTCTTGCGATTTCACCGATTGTTTCCCCAAGGTATTGCGTATGATCCAATGCCAGTGGGGCAATGACCGACACAAGAGAATTTTTGATTACATTCGTGGCGTCCAGACGCCCTCCCATTCCCACTTCCAAAATCAAAATGTCGACATTTTCCTCTTTAAAATAACAAAAAGCAATAGCCGTGACGATTTCAAATTCCGTGGGATGCATATTCCCTTCAGAAACCAGTATGTCGACTTTTTCCTTTACCCGCTGCGTCAGATCCGCAAGCCTTTCGTCTTCGATTGGATTTCCGTTTATCTGAATGCGTTCATTAAACACCTCCAGATATGGAGATGTATACAGTCCCACATTGTTGCCAGCCTCAGAAAGAACCGAGTTGATGAAAGCACGTGTCGATCCCTTTCCATTTGTGCCGGCAACATGAATAATCCTCAATCCATCCTGCGGATTCCCCAGCTTTTCAAGAAGCATCCTTATGTTGTTCAAGCCCAGTTTGATACCAAACCTGTATGTTCCGTGTATATATTCAAGCGCTTCCTTGTATTTCAAACTATCGCCTCCTTTCAAAATAAGATCTCTCTATTTTTCTCAAGTAATATGCCAAAGCATCAATAAGCCGGATTTTAATCCGGCTTATTGTATTGCTTAATGATTGAATGTTTTAAAAGACACTGCTATCTATCTCGTATTTCTACAGCTTTCCTTTTACAATTTCAATCCTCTCTTCTATTTTATCATAAATCTCCTGAAATTTTCCCTTTTTATTCCTTTCCTGTTCAACAAGTGCTTCCGGAGCTTTTTTTAGGAATCCTTCGTTCACAAGTTTGCTTGCAACCCTATCGAGTTCCTTCTCCACCTTGCTTTTTTCCTTCGTCAATCTTTCCATTTCCTTTTTATAATCCACAAGTTCATCCATAGGAATAAAAATCTCTATACCTTCGATAATTGAAGTGGCAGAATCGGAAGCTATGTTCTCTTTAGAATCTGTGAATTCAACTTCTGTCACATTGGCAAGGGAAAGGACAGTGTCCATATTTTCGCTTATAATGGTTTTTTCATCATCACCTGCAATAAGGACAATTCGAACTTTTTTTGATGGAACAACATTCATCTCCGCTCTTATGTTCCTTACACTCTTTATTACCCCTATTACAAGAGCCATTCCCTTTTCGGCCGGCTCGTCTGCAAATCCCGATGCCTTATCCGGCCAAGCAGAAAGCATTATGCTACCACTGACGCCGGGGAGATGCTGCCATATTTCCTCTGTTATGAATGGCATGAATGGATGCAGGAGCTTCAGTAGATCCTTTAGCACCTTCAGTATTACAGCCTGAGCCTGTCTCTTAGCGGCTTCATCCTCACCATAGAATCTCGACTTGGCAAGTTCGATGTACCAGTCGCAGAACTCGTTCCATATGAAGTCGTACATCTTCTGCGCAGCCAATCCAAGCTCAAATTGCTCCAGATTTTGAGTAACTTCTTCTCCGACTTTTTCCGTCCTCGAAAGTATCCAAGCGTCAGCCATTGAAAGGCTAGTCCTATCAATTTCATATTCATCGTCAATGTTCATTAGCACGAATCTTGAAGCGTTCCAAAGCTTGTTTGCAAAGTTTCTGCTCGCTTCTACTCTCTCCATGTAGAACCTGATGTCGTTTCCCGGCGAATTGCCAGAAGCCAACATGAACCGGAGTGCATCGGCTCCATAGAGATCAATAACCTCGAGTGGGTCAATTCCATTACCTAGGGATTTGCTCATTTTCCGTCCCTGGTCGTCTCTGACAAGCCCATGCACAAGAACATATTTGAACGGACGCTCATTCATTTGCTCATATCCTGAAAAGGCCATTCGTATTACCCAGAAGAAAATTATATCGTAGCCAGTCACTAATACATCGGTCGGGTAGAAGTATTCCAAGTCAGCAGTTTTTTCAGGCCAACCCAGTGTCGAGAATGGCCAAAGCGCCGAGGAAAACCATGTGTCCAGAACATCCTCATCCTGAACTATATCTGTACTTCCGCATTTAGGACATTTCGTAGGCGCAGTGGATGCAACTATTGTCTCTCCGCAATCCTGGCAATAATATGCCGGTATTCTATGTCCCCACCAGAGCTGTCTTGATATGCACCAGTCTCTTATGTTCTCAAGCCAGTGCATGTAAACCTTCTTGAATTTTTCCGGAACTATCTCGATATCCTTCTCGTTTGCAGACTTGATTACGGGCTTTACAAGCTCATCCATTTGGACAAACCACTGCTCCGAAACCAAAGGCTCGACAACCGTATGGCATCTGTAGCAGGTACCCACATTATGTTGATGGTTAACCGTCTTAACAAGGAAACCTCCCTCGTCAAGATCAGCAACAAGCGCTTTTCTGCACTCGTACCGATCCATGCCTTCGTACTTTCCTGCATTCTCGTTCATCGATGCATCTTCATTCATTACATTTATTTGCTCAAGATTATGCCTCTGGCCTACCTCAAAGTCATTCGGGTCATGCGCCGGTGTTATTTTAACGGCTCCGGTTCCAAAATCCATGTCTACATAAGAATCCGCAATTACCGGGATTTCCCTGTCTATAAGTGGAACGATTACGGTTTTTCCTACAAAGTCCCTGTATTTTTCATCCTTCGGGTTGACTGCTATGGCAGTATCTCCCAGTATTGTTTCGGGTCTAGTTGTTGCTATATCTATAAATCCTTCGCCATCCTTCACGGGGTATCTTACATACCAGAAGTTGCCCTGATGCTCCTCATGCTCAACCTCAGCATCCGAAAGAGATGTCTTGCAGTCCGGGCACCAGTTGATTAGTCTGTTTCCCCTGTAGATATGCCCCTCCTCGTAAAGCTTAACGAAAACCTCTGTGACGGCCTTATTGCAGCCCTCATCCATTGTAAACCGCTCTCTTGTCCAGTCACACGACGAACCCAGCTTCTTCATTTGCTCAACTATTCGGTCTCCGTATTCTGCTTTCCACTCCCAAGCCCTTTTGAGAAATTCATCACGGCCTATTTCATCCTTGCTTTTTCCCTCTTCCTTCATTATCTTTTCGACAACCTTAACCTCAGTAGCTATGCTTGCATGATCCGTTCCCGGAAGCCATAGGGTTTCAAAGCCCTGCATGCGCTTGAAACGAATCAAGATGTCCTGTATGGTCTGGTCTAGTGCATGGCCCATGTGCAACTGCCCCGTGATATTTGGCGGGGGCAAAACAATTGTGAATGGCTCCTTATCGGGATTTGGCTCAGCACCGAAATTGCCTTCATCATCCCACTGCTTGTAAAGCCTATCTTCAAATTGTTTAGGATCGTATTTTTTTTCCAAATTCTTCTTTTCCATAGAAAATCTCCCTTTCAAAACGTTTAATTTCAATTGACGCAGGTTTCGCCAAATGTTTTTTTAGTCAAAAAACCCTTCGTCCTGATAAGGGCGAAGGGTTCGCGGTACCACCTTAATTCCGGTCCTAACGGACCGGCACTTTGAATCTATAACGGGATGAGCCGGTTTCCGCTACTGTTTTCACGGAAACGCCTCAGAAACGACCTTCAATTGGTATTGTCATGGGAAATCTTACAGCCGATGAATCTCCCTCTCTTGATGATTGCCAACCTACTTCTCTTCTTCGCAGGCGAATGTTGATTTTTTTAATTATACGCCATAGTAGACCAAACAGTCAAGCAGTCTTCCTTTTCTTGAACAGTTTTATCAGCAGCAAAAACACATATACTCTGCTCATTTTTTGTTCAATAATACTTAATGCCATGTCATTGTTCGTCAAATACTAATCATCGGCTCTTGTTTTTATTATTGCTCCTTTATCAGCCGATTCCGCCAATTTGCTATACAAATATAAATATCCTTCTTTGATTCTAGCTTCCGGCGCTTTCCATTTACCTGCTCTAATCTTCAATTCTTCTTCAGACACTTTCATATTCAATTTTCTGTTAGGGATATCAATTTCAATAATATCTCCATTTTCAACAAAAGCTATCGGGCCACCTTCTTGCGCCTCGGGTGATATATGACCAACAAAAGTGCCATTATTCGTTCCCGAAAATCTTCCATCCGTCACCAAGGCTACTTTATCCGCCAATCCAAGTCCATACAAAAGTTTCATCGCTTTAAACATTTCAGGCATGCCAGGTCCACCCTTCGGTCCTTCGTATCTTATTACGACGACTTCGCCAGGCTTCACTTCATTGTTCATGATAGCTACATTCGCCTCTTCCTCTGAATTATAGACCTTAGCCGGGCCGGTAAATTTGAGCATATCCTCTTTGATTGCAGCAGGTTTGGTGACTGCAGTGTTGGGAGCCAGATTCCCTTCTAGTATTGCCAATCCTCCCACTATGGAATGCGGTTTATCAAAAGTTTTTATTATTTCATTGTTCGGAGAAGTAAATCCTTTTATGTTTTCAAAAATTGTTTTCCCCGTAACTGTCATGGCATCCTTGTTCAACAATGATGCCAATTCATTCATGACAACAGGCACCCCTCCCGATTCATAAAAATCTATGACATTCGGGGATGCCGCAGGATTCATTTTTGCTATCAAGGGTGTCCCTCTACTCAGTTTATCAAACATGTCCATGTTGAAATCTACTTTAGCCTCATATGCTATTGCCGGTATGTGAAGCGCCGAATTGGTTGAACCACCTATTGCAGAATTCAATCTCACAGCGTTTTCTATTGATTCTTTGTTTATTATCTCTCTTGCACAAATATTTTTATTTACAAGATTGACTATGGCTTCGCCCGACTTCTGCGCAACCCTCATTCTTTCTTTATATACTGCCGGAATCATCGCGCTCCCAGTCAAAGACATGCCAAGAGCTTCAGCAATGCAACACATGGTGTTCGCAGTTCCCAAAAATGAGCAAGAACCGCACGTCGGTGCACATTGATTTTCCATTTCAATTAATTCTTCTTCTGATATTCCTCCAATTTTAAGCTGTCCAACACCTTCAATAATAGAAGTCGTATCGGATTTTCTTCCTTTTATCACCGGACCACCCATCATGGGACCACCGTTAACCAATATAGCCGGCAGGTCAAGTCTGGCGGCAGCCATCAACATTCCCGGAACAATTTTATCGCACGAGCCAAGCAATACTAACCCGTCATATCTTTGCGCCTGCACCATCAATTCTATGCTACTTGCAATAATATCTCTCGTAGGCAAAATGTATCTCATGCCTTCGTGTCCTTCAGCAATTCCATCACAAGCTCCTATAACGCCAAATTCCACAGGTGTGCCGCCAGCTGCTCTAATTCCATCTTTAACAGCTTCCGAAACTTCCCTAAGATTGTAATGGCCCGGAACCGTAGTACTCCATGCATTTGCGATGCCTATGATTGGTTTTTCCAAGTCAGAATCCGTATAGCCCATTGACTTGTAGTAGGCTCTGTTGATACTCCACTCCGGTCTCTTCAATATCTTTTGACTTCTCCGCTCCATAGTTCCATAAACCCTTTCTTGTTTTTGACGTATCCAAAAATTGAATATGCTAAACGCTTTCTAAACAATCAATTCTATTCTTCCACTTTAACTTCTATTTTCCCGGCCAATTCATCTCCTGGAGATTGAGCCCAGGGATCTCCAGTTACTGCAAACATTTGATCACCCTTTACGGATTTAGTTACTACTCTGACTGTATCTTTGGCATTCAATACTTCTTTCCTAAATTCCATTCCAAAGCCCGGCTTTTCGTTTACGTTTATAAATCCGTCTCTAATGTCCACGCCTTCATCAAACATATCAAATTTTTTATAGTGAGACCTGATTGTTTCCATTAACGTAGCATTCGGGCAACTTATCAGAAGATTGGCGCATACGTTAGTCATCAGTGGGCTACCACAATTATGAACCGAGACAGGCAAACGATAAGCTTCAGCCATAGCTGCAATTTTCTTGCATTCCGTAATTCCTCCGCTATATCCTATATCAAACATGACTATATCGCAGGCATCTAGCTCCATCAAATATTTGAATTGAAATCTCGTATATAGTCTCTCGCTTGCCAAAATCGGCAAATTGATTCGGTCCTTTAACCTTTTCAAATTATTCGGGTCATCAATTAAAATCGGGTCTTCAAACCATATTGGGCTGTACTGTTCCAGTTCTTCCGCAATTCTTGCAGCCATGGGTATATTCCATCTTGAATGTCCTTCGAATGCAATTTCCATTTTGTCGCCTACGGCTTCCCTGATTTTCCTGAATGGCTCCAAGCCTTTTCTAATTGCATCACTGCTAACATACTGGCCATTGTATTTTTCACTAAGAGCATCCATTGGCCAAATCTTCATTGCACTGATGCCCTCTTCTAGTAGAGATTCCGCAAGTGTACCTGCATCACTTAAAAACATTTCACGGTCTCTAATATCTCCAAAACTCACACAGGTATTGTAAATTTTCAAATTGTCAAAATTTTTCCCGCCTAGCAAATTGTATACCGGCATACCAGCCACTTTGCCTTTAATGTCCCATAAAGCTATGTCGATTGCACCCATGGCGCGCATTTCAGCTCCTGTAAAACCAGTATAATTTGCATTGTCATACATCATATTCCATAGTTTCTCTGAATTAAGAGGATTTTGTCCTAATATTATCTCGGAACAAAAATTATGAATAGCAACTTTTGTTAACTCAGGTTTGTCATATCCTTCACCAATCCCTGTAATTCCTTGATCGGTATGAACCATAACCCAGATATGACGTGGAAACTTAGGAATTTGAACAGTTTCAATCGATGTAATCTTCATTTTATTCCTCCCTTATACTCTGCTTAAACAACTATATTCGTGGCATATTAATGGTGAAATAGTAATTAAGAGTAATCTAAAGTCCACTTATTTTGATAATACCACCTGATTCATAGAATATAAGCATTCACACTCTTTATTCCGAAAGTAAAAAGCTTCTGTAACTATCTGTTGACAAAAAATCATTCCCTTACGAATTAGTCCCTAGGATAAGAATGCCAAGTTGCTCTTTCGGCAATTTCATGTACTCGTGTCCTTTAAAAAAATAGAACACACACCCGATAGACGTCCAAATAATGAAAAGCGTCCACGATTCCATTCCCATAAATGCAGGCATCCCAGGTATAACAAACAATTCTAAGAACAATACAGAAAAAAGTATTCCAATCAAGTAACTTATACTACTTCTACCCATTAAATTTTCCGCTTCATTCCTGTCACCATTCCCATAGTTACTCCAATTACTAAAAATACCACCCCCATACTCCATAACAATTCACTCATAACGGATCCCGTAACCCAATTTAAATTGTCATAGAGAAAAACTTCCCACGGAAACGCGGCTGCTATAGCAATCGCAACCAAAATATATAATATTTCTCCGTCACTCACAGCCAAACTAATCAATCCAAAAGCCGTTTTGGGTGGAAAATCATACTCCTCTGCAACATGGGGTACTATGTCAAATCCAACATATGCCATTGGAATAACCCCCAGAATTGAATAATTCCCAGTCATTTCAATAATCAACTTTTAAAAACACAAAATCAATGCCCATTCTAGTTAGTGTCTACTGATTAATTTACGATAATTATTGTGGGACTATCGATAATGAAAATTTACGCCCAAATAATAACTTCCAAACAAAGAATAAAAAAATGCGTGAATGAATCTTAAATAGATTCATCACAAATATTGACAATG